>JBBSOJ010000103.1:0-10579 GCA_038259855.1 Flavobacteriales bacterium | reverse complement strand
ACGATATTGTCGACTAAATTGTGATCGTCCAATCTAAAACCTGCAAGAAAATTCAGCTCGTCGGTAACCTCCCAATCATTTTGAACGAACACACCTAAATTTTTCGTGGTTTGGTCAATTAAATAATTATACGAAGTAATTTCATCAAAAACAGCATCATATATGTATTCAGCACCACCAGTCAAAACGGTTGTGCCACCTATAAAATCATCGAATTTATGATTAATCTGTACGCCACCTTGATGCGTTGTTACTTCTGAAATTCCGTAAGGAGGGTCTGCGAAAAATGCGGTTTGCTCTTCAGCGTCATCGGGAATAATGCCTGTGTAATGGTCTCTATCTGTACGTTGTCCTCCATAATAAAAAATCAATGAACTTTTGTCTTCATTGAAATTGATTTGGTAATCTAAACTTCCCATCAGCACGTGATGGTCACGCTCTTCGGATTGTTGTGTTAAATAGGCAGGTTTATCGACTATCTCACCACCAAAACGATATTCATAGAGTTTACTTAAATTGACTTCTAATTTAGAATTTTCAGTAGGAAGAAAAAATGCGTTCACACCAAAGGAGGTGTTTTTCAATTCAGGCAATTCAGAAAAATTATCACCATTGGCATCGTAAGCTGTCCTATTTCTGTTGCTTACAAAGACCGTAGCTCCAGAATTGTAATTATCGCTTACGATGGTTGCGTTTCCGTTTATTAAATTTTGGTCTGCACCACCATCAATATTTTGATAGGCATAACTAAAACTATAACCGTCTTGTTTCGGGATTTTGGTTATGACATTTAGCGTTCCACCAATGGCACTCGAACCATACAGCGCAGAGACACCGCCACGAACCACTTCTATACGTTCAATCATGTTGACGGGAATCTGCTCCAAACCATACAATCCAGTAAGCGGACTAAAGATGGGACGACCATTGATGAGGATTTGTGAATAACCGCCTTGAAGACCATTCATACGTATTTGGCTATAGTTGCAGGTCTGGCAATCCATCTCTACTCGCAATCCTGGTTGAAAGCGCAAGCCTTCAGATAAATCGACTGCGACTACTTGTTCTAAAGTTTCGCTATTGATGAGGTTGACGATGACGGGAGAATCCGTTCTGCGTTTTTCAGTTCGTGTGCCTGTAACGACAATCTCATCCAATGCATCTTTATCAAGATTAAAATTGACTGTAATGTCCGAATCTTTAATGGTTATTTTTTGCTTTTGGGGTCTATAGCCTGAAAAAGAGGCAATCAATGTGTAGGTGCCAGATTCTATGTCCTTAAGAGTGAAATTCCCTTTGTCGTCAGAAATGGTGCCTTTGGAAGTGTTTTCTAAAATGATATTTGCAAAGGGAAGGACTTCTGTTTCAGAACTGGTTTGACCTTTAATTTCAAAGGTTTTTTGTGCATTCGCTCCAATTGAGTATAGTAATAAAAGTGTAATTATTAGCTTCATATTAATTTATATTTGTGTAAATATAAATAATTATTTAGACAAGTCTAAAAATACAGTTCATTTATTTTAATTCTTATATTTGTTTCACATTGAAGAACCATGATTACACTTACTGAAGAAAATTATATCAAAGCCATTTACCACTTGGGCAAACAAGGCACAGGAACGGTAAATACCAATTCCTTGGCAGATGCGATGAATACGAAAGCCTCGTCGGCAACTGATATGATAAAAAAATTGGCAGAGAAGAATTATGCCAACTATAAAAAATATCAAGGCGTCAGTTTGACCAAAGAAGGTAAGAAAGTTGCCATCAATATCATTCGGAAACACCGTTTGTGGGAAGTGTTTTTGGTGGAAAAACTGAATTTTACTTGGGACCAAGTACATGAAGTGGCGGAACAATTGGAGCATATTAAATCGCAAAAACTGATTGATGAATTGGATGCTTTTTTAGGGTTTCCAACGCAGGATCCTCATGGCGACCCAATTCCGGATAAGGATGGTAAGTTTGAACAGGTTGAAAAAACAAGTCTTTTCAATGCTAAAGAAAGTATAAACTATGTGTGTATCGGAGTGAATGACAGTTCTGCCGATTTCCTAAAATATTTGGATGGCAATCATATCGGACTTGGAACGAACATCAAAATTATTCACAAAGAACCGTTTGACAATTCCGTGAAGATACAGTTTGATGGCTCTATATTGGTCGTATCGCAGAATGTGGCGAAGAATTTATTTTTGAAGGAAGTTTAAAATCTTTCATTTTCATTTCTAAATAAAGCAATTCTTAAAATTCCAAATGTAGCATTTCTGTAGTACTGAAAATTAAATTCAGTAACTTGAGGTCTTAATTTTAAAGATATCTAAATGGTTCGTATTCTCGGTGTTTTAATTTTCCTTTTCAGTTTCCAATTACTCGTTGGTCAATCACAAAAAATTCCTTTCCAATCCTTGGATGTCTTCGAATTGGAATGGGCAAGTGACCCACAGATTTCACCCGATGGAACTCAAATTGTTTACAAACGGAATGGTTTTGACATCATGAAGGACAATTCAAGAGGCAATCTCTGGATTCTCAACGCAGATGGCACGTCTCATCAAAAATTAACTTCAAGAGAAGTCAATGAGTCTCAAGCAAGTTGGTCACCAGCTGGAGACAGAATAGCGTTCGCGAGCTCCACAGATGAAGGATCTGAAATCTACATGTATTGGACAGTTACAGGACAAATTGCAAAATTATCTCAACTCGAAAAATCACCAAGTTCTTTGACCTGGTCGCCAGATGGAAAGTCTCTTGCTTTTACAATGTTTATTTCAGAAAAACCACCAGTTGTCGCTAAAATGCCAGAAAAACCAAAAGGCGCAAAATGGGCAGAACCTGCAAGAATTACAGATAGATTGAAGCACGAAGCGGATGGAAGTGGTTATATAAAACCTGGATTTACACATATTTTTATGATGCCAGCGGAAGGTGGTTCGCCACGACAGATCACGACGGATAATTATGACCATAGCGGAAGTTTGTCATTTTCTCCAGATGGAAAATCCATTTATTTTTCTGCAAATCGCGTTGAAGATTGGGAATATCGATTCAGAAATAGTGAAGTTTATAAAGTTGATATCGCATCCAGAACCATAACCGCATTGACGACTCAAGATGGCCCTGACGAATCTCCTAAAGCTTCTCCTGACGGAAAAACCATTGCGTTTTTGGGATTTGAAGACAAGGTTCAAGACCATCAAAACACCTTATTGCATTTGATGAATTCTGATGGAAGCAATAAGCGTGTGATCTCATCAAAATTAGATGAGAGCGTTTCCGATATCACTTGGGACAAAGATGGTAAAGGTTTGTATTTTATGTATGACATAAGAGGCAATTCCAAAGTCGGCTACATTACAATATCAGGAAACATAACAAAACTGGCAGATAATGTTGGAGGAACCACTGTCGGACGACCTTATGCTTCTGGTTCGTATTCGGTGTCTTCAGATGGAATCATCGTTTACACACAATCAAGACCAGAATATCCAGCGGAATTGGCTGTCATCCAAAATAAAAAAGAGACAAAATTAATCACCAATTTGAATTCGGATGTGCTTGATTATCGTGAATTGGGAAAAACAGAAGAAGTTTGGTATAAATCTACGTTCGATGGGCGCGACATTCAAGGTTGGATTGTGAAACCACCTTTCTACGATGCGTCTAAAACCTATCCGCTTTTGGTTGAAAATCATGGTGGACCTATTCTGAATTATGGCGACCGATTTACCGCAGAAATCCAATTGTATGCGGCTGATGGCTATGTTGTTTTTTACCCAAATCCAAGAGGAAGCACGAGTTATGGAGAGGAATTCGGAAATTTATTAAAGAACAATTATCCAGGACAGGATTATAATGATGTGATGGATGGTGTGGATTATTTAATTGAAAAAGGAATCGCAGATACCAACAAATTATTCGTCACAGGTGGAAGTGCTGGTGGCATCATGACGGCTTGGATTATTGGAAAAAACAACCGATTCAAAGCAGCTGTAGTGGTTAAGCCAGTCATGAATTGGATAAGTAAAACATTGACAGCAGATAATTATTTTGGTTATGCTGACACACGTTATCCTGGCCAACCATGGGAAAATTTTGAAACCTATTGGAAATTCTCACCCATTTCATTAGTTGGAAATATAGAAACACCTACAATGGTCATGGTTGGGATGAATGATTTAAGAACACCTCCAAGCGAAGCCAAACAATTGTATCACGCTTTGAAACTTCAAAAAATAGAAACGGTTTTGGTCGAGATTCCAGATTCGTATCACAATATTGCGAGCAAGCCAAGTAATTTGATAAGCAAGGTGGCACATACTTTGGCTTGGTTTAGGAAGTATAATGAGGAATAATATACGAGGTTGTAAATGAAAAATAGGCGATTTACTAGCACCGAACTTTCGGATAAGAATAAATTTTAATACCACCCAAACGTCTTAAGTTTGCTATTATATCGCCTATTTTTTACATAGTGTTAAGCTGTATTTTTATTAATGCTTGTGTCTTGGTTCCCATATCAGTCTCGCAAAAGAACTTAACCTTTCGTTTTCTCTACTTACGGGAATTCCTGCGACTATTCCAATTAAAAGGTTTTCGGCAATTCCTAATCGCATTTGAGGTCGCAAGGTCATATCAAAGTCTTTCTGGTCGAAAGTCTTGTTAAGTTCAATACCGATAAAATTTCTTGTGCCCGAAATCATGTAATGAAAACTGGTATTGAAATCATAAGTCGTATTAAATTTATTGGTTTTGAAATTCTGTTCAATCATTGGTCCTGTGTAAATTAATGAATGAAAATTATTTCCCCAACGTTTTGCAACGACAAAAAACGGGTTATAGATATTGCCTTTTATTAAAGGTTCACCAAAGTTCCTGAAATCGGACAACTCAAATTCGTTAATATATCCGATTGCCATTGAAGTTGCCATTGACTCACTCACAAAGAATGACCATTGTGTTGCTATTTTAATACTATTTAAACTATTTGAAGGAATTGAATCTCTTGCTATCCCATTTTGGGCTGAATAAAAAGTAAATGGTAATTCCACTTCAAATCCCAATCTGTCGATAGGCGCCCATTCATATTCAATTAGGGCTTCATAAGCATCAAATTTTAAATTATCTGTTAAACCCAACCCTACGTTCCACTCTTTTTCTCCTTTTCTCGCGCCCAAATCACGAATTAGGTCGATGTAAAGAGGTTCAGCATGAAAAACCTTTGATGGTTCTTTCAAGTCTTCCACCTGTTTGATATATATACTGTCTTTTTCAGTATTTGTGATTTGAGCGATTGCACATGTTGAAAATGCCAATAGTGCTATTAGCATCATTAAATTTTTTATATTCATTTTTGATTTGATTTTAAGCATTGTGAAATTATCCCACACCTATTTTATAGGCAGGAATTAGTCAATTCGTAAAACAAATCAAATCTTGGGTGGAGGTGCGTCTAGCTTTTTAAAGCCGATAGTTAAAAAGAGGCTATGGTGAGAGTAATTTTGTTGCGTAGATATTAGTGGGTGTCTGTTTAATTTTAAGTCAGTTGCCACATGAGGTATTAATTCAATTTTAGTATTATTCTTTTTATTATGGTCTTCTGTATCATGGTCATCATATTCTTCAAAAGCATCTTCATAACCTAAAACTTGCTCAACGACAAATTCAATAATACTCTCTTGGTCGTTAATTGATAAATCTTCAGTAATGTGTTCAGGATGTATGTCTGCGGTGTCAACACTAATGTTGAGTAGATACAATCCCATTGTTCCCCAAAGGATTTTAGTGAAGATATTATTCCGAATTTGACTTATCACGGCTCAAAAATAACGAACTTTTATGTTTTTTGATACCCGTATTTGAAATTATTTAACGTCATAAAATTCCATTTTTCGAAGGATATATTAATGACACCCACAATCACCGCCACTACCACAAGCATCATCAGTCTTGGCTTTTTTCAAAAAGAATTTGCGCACCAAAAACACAACAGCAAAGCCAAGTGCTGTAAAAACTAATATATTTTGAAGTAATGTGTTCATAGTTTCTTTGTCCTTCTGTAAAGATAACATTTATTTTAATAATTGATATGCAATCAAAGCCACAACATAAGCAAAAGCACTCATTAGAACCAATTGCAATAGCGGCCACTTCCAAGTATTAGTCTCACGTTTAACGATGGCGAGTGTGCTCATACATTGCATCGCAAAGGCATAAAATAGCAACAGCGAAATTCCAGATGCAAAATTGAATAATGGTCCGCCAAGAATCGGGTTGACTTCGCCAGCCATTCGGTTTTTAATAGTGTCTTCATCATCGCTTCCAACGCTATAAATGGTTGCCAATGTTCCTACAAAAACTTCACGAGCTGCAAACGAACTTACGATAGCAATACCTATTTTCCAGTCGTAACCTAATGGTCTAATCGCTGGTTCGATGGCGCGTCCTGTGATACCGATAAAGGAATGTTCCAATTTATAGGATGCAATATGTTCTTGTAATTCTTCTGAGGATAAATTTTGGCCAGCATATTCCGAAGTAATGATTTCTTCTGCTTTATTAAAATCATCTCCAGGACCATAAGAAGCCAAAAACCACAATACAATCGAAATGGCAAGAATGATTTTTCCTGCACCAAAAATAAAGGCTTTCGTTTTTTCAATGACTGTTAATGCTACATTTTTGAATAATGGAAGCTTATAATTCGGCATTTCCACCACGAAAAAGGATTTGCTCTTAAATTTCAATATTTTATTCAGTATCATCGCCGAAATCAAAGCAGCTCCAAAACCTATCAAATATAATAGCATCAATGTCAGCGCCTGATAACTCAAACCAAGAATCCGTCCTTCAGGAATAACCAATGCAATGATAATCAAATACACAGGAAGTCGTGCTGAACATGTTGTAAATGGCGTGACCAAAATAGTTATTAAACGTTCTTTCCAACTTTCGATGTTTCGTGTTGCCATAATCGCTGGAATCGCACAAGCTGTTCCCGAAATCAGAGGGACTACACTTTTTCCGCTCAAACCAAAACGTCGCATACCTCTATCCATTAAGAAAACGACACGACTCATATAACCGGTTTCTTCCAATATTGAAATGAACAAAAATAAAAATGCAATTTGTGGAATGAAAATCACGATTCCTTGCAATCCTGGGATGATACCTTCCGCTAATAAATTCGTAAATGCACCTTGTGGTAACGCATTTTTAGTCCATTCGCTTAAATAGGTAAAACCAGTATCTATCAAATCCATCGGCACGCTTGACCAATCGTACAAAGCTTGAAAAATCGTTAATAGAATGACGAAAAATATAACGTAACCCCAAACCTTATGCGTCAAAATACGATCGAATCGAATGCGTAAATCCTTTGCTGTTTTCAAATCGATTGTTTGACCGATTTTAAGCGTATCATTTATAAATTGGTAACGTTTGATGGTTTCTTTCTGCTGAAGACGTTTTAAATCGCCTTTGGACTTGGTCTTAAAATTTGAAATAGAGTCAATTTCATTTCTATCGGTCTTTCCAAAATTAACATCTTGGGTAATGACCAACCACAATTTATAGAGTAATTGATTTGGAAACGCTTTTCGAAGATTGTCGAAATAATCGGCATCAATTTCCGAAGCGCTCATACAAGGTTCGCTAGATAACTCTTTATAATTCGTAATCAATTCCTTGAGCTCGTCAATTCCTTTTTGTTTTCGAGTGCTGACGAGCGCTATTTTGGTCTTGAGTCGTTCTTCAAGCAGACCAATGTTAAGACTGATGCCTTTATAAGCCATTCGGTCAGACATATTAATGACCAAAATGGTTGGGATCTCTAAGTCCTTGATTTGTGTGAACAGCAAAAGATTGCGCTTTAGATTTTCAACATCACTGACGACTACTGCTACATCTGGGAAATCCTTATCGTTTTTGTTCAGTAACAACTCAATAACCACGTTTTCATCCAATGAAGATGCATTCAAACTATACGTGCCCGGTAGATCGATGATATGGGCTTTCACGCCACGAGGCAATTTGCAGATGCCTTCTTTTTTCTCAACTGTAATGCCAGGATAGTTACCCACTTTCTGGTTGAGACCTGTCAATGAATTAAAAACAGATGTTTTTCCTGTATTTGGATTTCCGATTAAGGCAACGTTGATTTGCTTACTCATAAAATAATTTCAATTTCAATATGAATAGCGGTTTCTTTCCTGATGGCCAAATGGGTTCCGTTGATGTTCAGATACATAGGATCGGCAAAAGGTGCCACTTGCACAAGTTCCACAAAATTACCTGGCAAACAGCCCATTTCGAGTAATTTCAAAGGAATATGAATGGATGAAACGTCAATGATGACGCCACGTTCTCCTCTTCTTAATTGTGCTAAAGTTATAGACAAGCTTATTTAGATTGATTTTAAAGAAGCAAAAGTAATGGAAATAATCAGCGTAAAAAAATTGTTAACAGATAGTTTATAGAAGCTGTTAATTTTTCCAATAATATTAGGGTAACAACATAAAGGGAGAGCTTAGGGCAACAACATAAAGTGAGAGCGCATTATTCGGCCTTCAAGATCTCGATATCTTCAAGCAATCTGTCAATTTCTTCTATTTGCGTTCCATCATAATAGCCTCGTATTTGACGGTTTTTATCGATCAACATAAAATTTTCGGTATGAATCATGTCGTATTCATCGCCTGTACCATCTGTTTTAACGGCCATGTAGCTTTTTCTGGCAAGCTTGTAGATTTGCTGTTTGTTACCAGTGACTAAATTCCATTTTTCATCATTGACACCTTTTGATTTCGCATAGCGTTTTAATTGTTCAACCGAATCGATTTGTGGCGTTACCGTATGGGATAGCAGCATAATATCGTCATCATCCATAGTTTCTTTTTGGATCTGGTACATATGATCGGTCATTATGGGACAAATGGTTTGACAGGTCGTAAAAAAGAAATCAGCTACATAGATCTTGCCTTTGTAATCTTCTTGTGTGATTGTTTTTCCATTTTGATTAACAAGACTGAAATCTGCAATTTTGTGATATTTACTAATGTGTTGTATGCTATCATCCACCATTTCAGAATTAACTCGGGATGGTTGAAATATCGGTAAGACTTTTTTAGGTTTTAAAATCGAATAAAAGATGGAGACAATTAGGATAGAAAGTATCAGAAAAAAAATCCAGAAAACTTTGAACTGTTTTAAATAATCCAACATCTGTCTAAAATTAAAGTGGTTGTTTGATTCGGCTGCAAAAATACGACACAGATAGCTAAATGATGTAGTTTTAACATCCTTTAATATTTTGGTATTAATCTCTTTGGGCTGTCTATTTTATTGATATTTTCTCATGGATTAGTCGTTAATTGTTCAGTGGCTTCCATTTAAAACAGCGAAAGAAAATCCTATAAATTTATATTTAATTCCAATACTATAGATCATCAATTCGTGGTGCAGAACAGACCGTTTTTACAATGTTATACCTCGGATCATCTAGATGGAAATTTAAGTTTCGAAATAATGGATCAGAAAAGCTTTTGCTGTTTTGAGTTTAATATGTGTTTAGAATCAATTTTTGTTTATTTTAAAAACCTTTCTTCGAACTTTATTTTCATGTTTGAAGCAGACGGATTACAAGGTTAAAAGTTCCTAATTAGTGTTTAAGAAGATCATTTTTTTGAATGCTAAAACTTTAGACGATTAGCTGGATGTTTTTGAGTTTAATTCGGTTAGGATGGTCGCATAAAGTGAAACCTCATAAAGTATTCTTACCAATCCCTTGTTAAAAAATTAGCTAATAGAATGACAAATGTTTTCTACATCCCGCTAAAACATTACTTTTGCAGCTTATAATTTTTTTGATTAGAGATACATGGAGTTTGTTATAAAAATTGCTCAATTTCTATTGAGTCTTTCCCTGCTGATTGTCCTTCATGAATTGGGACATTTTATTCCGGCAAAATTATTTAAAACGCGCGTTGAAAAATTCTATTTATTTTTTGATGTGAAATTTTCATTATTCAAAAAGAAAATCGGGGAGACCGTCTATGGCATTGGTTGGTTGCCTTTGGGAGGTTATGTCAAAATCGCTGGGATGATCGATGAGAGTATGGATAAGGAACAAATGTCACAACCACCACAACCTTGGGAATTCCGTTCTAAACCAACTTGGCAGCGATTGATCATCATGTTGGGTGGTGTAACGGTTAATTTTATTTTGGCCTATATTATTTATGTATTTGCATCGTTGGCTTATGGTGATATTGATATCAAGGCCGATAGCATCAAGGATGGTTATTTTGTCACCAATCCTATTTTGACCGATTTAGGTATTAAGACAGGAGATAATGTGGTTGCCATCAATCATGAAAAGATTGTCAATTATTCTGAAATAAAAAAGGCAATCGTTGAAGCAGAAACCATCACTATTGAGAATGAAAATGGTACGAAAGATGTAACCTTACCACAAGATTATTTAGGCAAGTTGAGCACTTCGGATGATCGGTCTTTTTTCGAATTAAGAATTCCATTTGTCATTGGTGCAGTATCTGATTCTTCTGCAAATAAGTCTGTT
>JBBSOJ010000102.1:0-10644 GCA_038259855.1 Flavobacteriales bacterium | reverse complement strand
TTTTAGATATTATTTGATTTCGCTACCATCTTTATCAATAAAATGGTATTCTAGATATGTGTAAGCATCTCTGGGTTGTATTTTAACCCACTTTTTGTGTTCCATAAACCACTTGGAACGTACCGATGGAAAACCTTTCGTTAGAAAGGCGGCTATAAAAGGATGTGTGTTTAAGGTCACCTTTTTATAATCTTTTTTGAGAATCCGCTCTAGGTCTTGGTTGATACGGTTGACGACCTTTATTGGTGCCTCTATATCATCCCCATTACCATTGGGATTTTCTTCTTTGGTTTCAATATTGCGCTCCGGACGCACTCGCTGTCTGGTAATCTGTACCAGTCCAAATTTGCTAGGCGGCAATATTTTGTGCTTCGCTTTATCATCGCTCATTTCCTCACGAAGATGATCAAAAAGCTTTTTCCGATTGGCTGCATTGGACATATCTATGAAATCAATGACGATGATGCCTCCCATATCGCGCAAGCGCAATTGTCGGGCAATCTCGGTTGCAGAGATCATATTGACTTCCAAGGCAGTATCTTCTTGGTTTTTTTCTTTGTTGGATCGGTTACCACTGTTGACATCTATGACGTGCAGCGCTTCAGTGTGTTCTATCACAATATACGCTCCTTTTGCCATGGAGACCGTACGTCCGAAGGAGGTCTTAATCTGACGCTCTATACCATATTTTTCAAATACTGGCACACCGTTGTTGTGATGTTTCACAATGGATTCCTTTTTTGGTGCAATTAAATGCACATAATCTTTTACTTGTCCATAAAGGGTTTCGTCATCCACGACAATATTGGAGAATGAATCATTAAAGATATCTCTCAAAATTGAGGATGCCTTGTTCATTTCGCCCAATACTTTACTGGGATGATGTGCCTTATGGATTTTTTTACACATTGCCGTCCATCGATTCAGCAAATTCTGTAAATCACTATCCAATTCCGCTACCATTCTACCTTCGGCTACGGTACGTACAATGACGCCGAACCCTTTAGGTGTAATGCTTTTGACCAATCGCTTTAAGCGATCTTTCTCTTCTTTCGATTCAATCTTTTGAGAGATCGAGATACGGTCTGAAAAGGGTACCAGGACAATGTACCTTCCAGCAATGGACAACTCTGAACTTAATCGGGGTCCTTTTGTGGAAATAGGTTCTTTTACAATTTGAACTAAAATGGATTGATTTGGTTTGATAGCATCCTTGATGCTTCCATGTTTATCAATATCTTTTTCAAACTGGAAATTTTTTAATAGGAAATCGGTTGGTTTTCCTGTGCTTACACGTTTAATGAATTTTAAAAGGGAAGGAATTTGTGGTCCTAAATCATGATAATGCAAGAATGCATCTTTTTCATAACCCACATTAACAAATGTGGCATTTAGACCTTGAACGACTTTACGTGTTTTGGCGATAAACACATCACCAACCGCAAAGTTGTTATCCTCTTCCTCTTTGTGCAACTCAATAAGTTTTCCATCCTTTAACAAGGCAAAATCAACAATATCTGAATTCGAACGAATAATCAATTCTTTATCCATGATGTTAATTTATTCTACTCCGACTTTCATCGGAACAGATGGTTAATACTATTTTTGACACGGGATATTTTAATCCGGTAAATTCATAGATCTAAACTAGCATTTGTAGTTGAGTTATAAATTTTATATCAAAGAACGTTGTTGTGAAAAAACTGAAAAAGTAGTTATATAACTACTTTTTCAAATTTATTTCTTTTTGTGACGGTTAGCGCGTCTACGTTTTTTACGCTTGTGCGTCGCTACCTTATGTCTTTTTCTCTTCTTACCACTTGGCATAAATAAAGATTTTTAGATTAATATTAATTTTGTTGCCTTAAGCTACCTCAACATTGGTTTTTACACCTTCTACAAATACTTTTGCAGGCTTAAATGCTGGAATATTATGTGCGGGAATTTTAATTGTAGTATTTTTTGAAATATTTCTTCCAGTTTTTTCAGCTCTTGTTTTGATGATGAAACTTCCGAAACCTCTTAAATACACATTGTCACCACCTTCTAAAGATGTCTTGACTTCCTCCATAAATGTTTCAACCGTCGCTTGAACGTCACCTTTTTCAATTCCTAATTTATCAGAAATCTTCGCTACTATATCAGCTTTTGTCATTGTAAATTTTTTTAGGGTTACTATTAATTATTAGGGATGCAAATATAGGAATTTTAAATTCAATATTTCAAGCGTAATTAATTAAAATTTAACCTTCTAAAGATTTATTTTTGCCGTCAATAACGATTTTAAATGAATTTTAGCAAAACTTTAACTTATTGGTATTCAGTAAATAAGAGAGATTTACCTTGGCGAAAAACAAAAGACCCTTATTTTATCTGGCTGTCTGAGATCATCATGCAACAGACCCAGGTTAAGCAAGGGTTACCATATTATGAATCTTTTGTGAACCAATTTCCAACTGTTTTTGATCTGGCCAATGCTGAAGAAACAACCGTCCTAAAACTTTGGCAAGGTCTCGGCTATTATTCGCGCGCCCGAAATTTGCACCATACCGCAAGGTTTATCGCCAACGAACTTAACGGAATTTTCCCAACATCTTATAACGGATTGGTCAAATTAAAAGGGATTGGTGATTATACCGCAAGCGCCATCGCATCCATCTGCTTTGACGAAGCTTCGGCAGTTGTCGATGGCAATGTATATCGTGTACTTGCGCGATACTTCGGCATTAATACCCCAATCAATTCAACTTTGGGAATCAAGGAATTTAAGACTTTAGCAACCACTTTGATTGATGCCCATCAACCTGGCGATTATAACCAGGCACTTATGGAGTTTGGAGCCCTGCAATGCAAGCCTCAAAATCCTGATTGCAGCTCATGCCCATTAAATGCTTCTTGTATAGCACTTCAAAACGATCTCGTAAATACCTTACCCGTAAAATTGAAGAAAACAAAAGTTAAAAACAAGTACTTCAATTTTTTGGTATTTATCGCTTCTGATAAAGAAACGCTCTTTGAAAAAAGAACGTCTAAAGGTATTTGGCAAAATCTATATCAATTCCCACTGGTGGAAAGCAGCATGCCAATGACCACTGAAACCTTTCAATCAAATGCAGATGTGATGTCCATTATTAAAGACGTGCCTTTTGAGTTTAGTCTATATAATGATAGTGATCTCATTCACAAGCTATCTCATCAACATTTGCATACCAAGTTTTGGATTATAGAAGTAGACAATTTACCTCAAAAAGGGATCCCAATTTCTGATCTAAAGACCTACCCTACGTCCATTCTGATTGGTAACTTTATAGATGAATTTAATTTTCCTGTTTAAGTAGGGCTCTATGACTTCAATTGTCAAGCTTTAAGAAATCAATTGTAATATTCCGATCCTTTTACGTGTTTGCTATCAATCAATTTTTGGTTTAAATACCGACGTCTTAAAATTTAAAAATGTGGGAGCGATGGCATATCCATATCCCAACGGTCACGAATTTTTATTACCTTTAATATGTCGAGGTAAAAAGGTTACTTTTGCATTTTAATAGAAAGATCATGTCTGGAACTTTAAATAAGGTAATGCTCATAGGCCATTTAGGTGACGAAGTAAAATTACACTACTTCGAAAGCGGCGATTGCGTTGGGCGTTTTCCGCTCGCTACCAACGAAACCTTCATAAGCAAAAAAACAAATGAACGTGTTACGAATACCGAATGGCATACTATCACGGTACGTAACAAAGGTGCCGAAATTTGTGAAAAGTATTTGAGCAAAGGTGATAAGGTCTATGTAGAAGGTCGCATCAAATCTAAAAAATGGATGGATGATAAAGGGGTAGAGCGCTATTCTACCGAAATTCAATGTTCAGATTTTACCTTTTTGACCACAAAGAAAGAAAAGATGAACGAACCGACTGTGGGTGGCGATACTCCTTCTAATAGTCAAGAAAATAAGTCGGATCCCAACCAAAATGATGATCTCCCATTTTAATTTTTTGTTGAAAGCAACACTAATTTTGTTTAACCAATTTTATATCTATTGGATCCAGATCCCACGAGTTTAGTCATTTTATTTTCATCCGAAGGCATTTCCCTAATTTTAGGACTAATTTTACTTATGCTATTACTGCTCTGTTCGGGCTTGATTTCTGGTGCTGAAGTCGCACTATTTTCTTTAACAAGATCTGACCTTGATACCGGACTTGATGAAGGCTCCAAAAAATTCCAGATCATTTCAAAATTAATGGAGCGTCCAAAAAAACTATTGGCCACCATTCTTGTGGCAAACAATTTTATAAACATTGCCACGGTTCTTTTATTCGCATCCTTGAGCAGTACATTTTTTCATGGAAAGGACATGAAATTCAACGTTTTTGGAGCCATAATTGATTTTATGTTCGTGTTTGATGTGGTGATCGTTACGTTTTTAATTTTGTTATTTGGTGAGATTATTCCAAAGGTATACGCCAACAGAAATCGCATTCAATTTTCAATGCTTATGGCGTACCCCATAAAGGTATTGGACGTACTGTTCTCACCGATAAGTATGCCGATGCGTCAGATTACGATAGCGATCCACAACAACCTTGGAAAGCAAAAATCCAGCTTAAGTGTCGATCAGTTATCTCAAGCGCTTGAACTCACTAAAGAAAGCGACACCACCTATGAAGAGCAAAAGATTCTTCAAGGGATTGTATCCTTTGGAAATACCGACGTCAAACAGGTCATGCGTCCACGTATCGATATATTTGCCTTACATACCGATGAGAAATATTCTGATATCATGCCTCAAATTATAAGCAATGGCTATTCAAGAATTCCCGTTTATAAAGATAGTATTGATACCGTCATTGGAATTTTATACGTAAAAGACTTGTTACCTTATGTAGATCGGAAACAGTTCGATTGGACGAGTCTGTTGCGTGAACCGTTTTTTGTTCCTGAAAACAAGAAATTAGATGATTTGATGGTGGAATTCCAAACCAAAAAAGTGCATTTGGCAGTAGTTGTGGATGAATATGGTGGCACGTCTGGAGTGGTGTCTCTTGAAGATGTCATCGAGGAAATCGTAGGTGATATCAGTGATGAATTTGATGATGATGATTTGATCTACACCAAGATTGATGACCACAATTATTCTTTTGAAGGGAAAACACCATTGAAGGATTTTTATAAGATTGTTGAACTCGATTCAGAATCAGATTTTGAGGACAACAAAGGAGAGGCAGAAACACTGGCAGGTTTTGTATTGGAAATTTCTGGAATATTCCCAAGACGCGGCAGTAAAATCAACTTTAAAAATTATCTTTTTACGATTGAAGCTTTAGATAAAAAGCGAATCAAACAGGTGAAATTTACCATTTTGAAAACAGTTTAAAAAATGAATTTGTAATTTCCCAACCTTGCAAAGCTAAAATTTTAATAGAAATGATCCGACCACAACATATCATCCTACCGTTTTTAGCAAGTTTATTTATGGGATGTGGTGATGACGTGCTTCCCAAGCCTAAAGCCTATCTTCGTTTGGAATATCCGCAACCTGAATATAAAATCGTAAACGTGCCATTGCCGTTTAGCTTTGAACAAAATCAATTGGCAGAACGTATTAAAAGCATCAAATCTGATTCAGCCAATAATATTTATGGTGTTGATATTGATTATCCTAGCTTAAAAGGAACCATCTACTTAACCTATAAAAAGGTGTCCTCCAAAGAGCAATTGATCACCTTTATCAGAGATGCTCAAAACCTGACCCAGAAACATGTTATTAAAGCAGATGAGATTGCAGAACGCCCCTATGTAAACGCGGATCATAAAGTATACGGTATGTTTTACGAAGTCGGCGGTAATGCGGCATCACAATCTCAATTTTATGCCACAGATAGTCTCAACCACTTCCTTAACGGATCGCTCTATTTTTATGCCAAGCCGAATTACGACTCCATATATCCAGCGGCGGTCTATCTAAAAAATGACATTCAGCACATTATAGAAAGCTTGAGATGGAAGGAATAAATTTATGATTCAAAATCCAAACCTTAAATACCAAGTGTCAAATTCCAAATACCAATTACAAAAATCCAAAACTTAAATACCAAGTTTCAAATTCCAAATTCCAAATTCCAAATTCCAAAAATTAAATACTAAGTATCAAATAGCAAAATCCAAAATCCAAACCTTGAATACCAAATACCAAATACCAAAATCAAAAAGTTAAATATCAAATCTTAAGCCTGAATCATTTATTCTAGATTCCATTACGCCACTCTGGGCCCATAAGAACTTTTCATGATATATAGTTAAGTAACTACATTGTATACCCCTGTTGAAACAAAAAAAAGACTGTCATTGCTGACAGTCTTTTTTGATTTATATCGACTTGAGACTAGAAGCTATATCTCAAACCAACTTGCATTTGCCATCTTGAAGAAGACAAACCACCATCATCAATAATATTGGTAGTTTCAGTCACATCAGGATTAAAGCTGAATGTTGGTGTTGTATCATCCGGTGCGAAACCTTCAAATCTTAACAATTGTACTTGGTTAAAGGCTGTAAAAGTTCTTACACCCCATTCTTTGTTCACCAAATTAGTAAAGTTGAAGATGTCAGCCGTAAATTCAAGTCTGTGGATTTTTTCTCCAAACTTAACCCCAAATTCTTGAGCGAATTTCAAATCTACAATATGCGTCCAATCAGAACGGTCTGCGTTTCTTTCTGCAAATTGACCTCTTCTGCTTCTTAAATACTCATCACCTTCAATATAAGCATTAAGAGCTTCATATTGTTGAGTTGCAGTTAAGTCATCCGTATCCACTAATTGTGCTTCTGCTGCATTAGCAGGAACGTAAACTAAAGCGGAGTTAGAACCTGTGTCAGATAGTAAATCACCAAAATCATTGTATACATAACTAAATGGAGCACCTTCGGCACCTTCGTAGAAAATACCGATTCTAGTTTTGATCGTTTCAGACCATTTAAATTCAAAAGTTGAATTTGCCAAAATACGGTGTCCTGGAGAGAAATCAGAGGTGGAGAGTGTTGGACGGTTAGATCCGTTGACTGTCTCTAAATTCTGCCATTGAGAACTATTTTGAGAACTTGTAGCATCAAAAAGACCATCTGAATCACCATAAGAATACGTCACAGAGCTTCTGATATCCAATCGCTCTGAAATATAATTTTTAGTAAGTGTCGTGCTCACGTTATAAGAACTTCCCTCACCTGTATTAGATCCCAAGAATACGTTGTCGTAAGTATCATCAATCAAGACTTCGCCATAATTTGGTCTAGTACCAGCGCCTGTCGTTGTAAATTGAGGGCCTTCAAGATTAAGGTTTTCGTAAGTAACAGCAGTGATATTATCATTCCAGATAAAATCTGCTGACAATATAAAGCCTGCGCCTAATTTTTGATCAAATGCGATGTTTGTCTTAAATACCTGTGGTAATTTAAAATCTTTAGCAAATAAATCGATCTGCCCTCCAAGAGAACCACTTCCTGGCTCTGGATCCGCAAATTGTGTATTTGGATTTGGATTGAATGGTAACGTATTTGAACCCGTTAATTGTACAAATCCTGTTGTTACACCATTATTGTTATAGGTTCCTCCTGGCCATACCAATGGCAGTCTTGAGGTGAAAATACCAAATCCACCACGAATCTGTGTTTGATTTTTGTTATTTACATCCCAATTGAATCCTACTCTAGGTGATATGTGCGCACTAGCATCGATTCCTTGGCCAACTCTGGCACCTTGAAGATCCTTACCAGCTGCTTGCAACAATGGAATTGTTCTGTTGTTAAAATCTTCATTTACCAGACCATCTTCCCAATAAGGAACATCGACTCTTACACCCGCTGTTAACTTAAAGCTTTCAGACACATTAATCTCATCTTGGATATAAAGTCCTAATTGAAACAAACTAAATTCTGCTGCTCCTTCAGAATCATCGCCTGTTCCTCCCAAAAGAGAATAGCCATAGCGGTATCTGTTAGGTGCCGCGTTGTTTAAGAAATCACTCAAATTATTAAAACGGTAGTCACCAAAATTCTGTCTAAAAAAGACATTTTTTGAACTTGAATACTCATTATTCGTACCAATTGTAATGGTGTGTTTACCAGAGTAAATTTCAAAGTTATTCGTAAACGTCAATACATTTTGCTCTAAAAGATTCGCCGTCGAAAATGGCTCTGATCCAAAGAAGATATTACCATCACCATCTCTAATCTGAACGGAAGGAAACGGGCTGCCGTTAGGATTTCTGTCATCATTAACCGATGTATAACCGATCACCATGTTGTTGGCAAATTTATTACCAAAAGTGGAACTTAACTCTAAAGCTGTTGAGTTTGTAACAGATTCAAAATTGATTGCTCTGTTCAAGAAATTGATATTCCCGTTGTTTGAACTCGCTGCATCCAATTGATTAGCCTTTACATAACTATGTTTAAGAGATAATTTATTGTTACTATTGATGTTCCAGTCAATTTTTGCGATTAACTTATCACTTGTCAATGACGATGTATTGTTTGAATAATCTCCAGGATTATAACCAAAATCATTTGACAAGTAATTTGTCAACGTTGATAAATCTGCAGCGGTAGAATTCCCAATGTAGTTATCAATGCTAAAAGGCTGTGGCGTTTCATTATCTTGTCTTTCATAATTGACGAAAAAGAATAATTTGTCTTCAATGATAGGACCGCCTAATCTTACACCATACGTTAACGCTGTAAAATCATTTAACTTCTCACGTTCACCATCACCAGCAAGATCCACAGGTGTTTTACCTGCTAAACTTTGATCTCTATAAAAGGAGTATGCAGAACCAGTAAAGGTATTGGTTCCAGATTTTGTAATGGCATTGATACTACCACCCGCAAATCCTGATTGTCTGACGTCAAAAGGTGCCACGTTAATTTGGAACGACTCAATAGCATCCAAAGAAATAGGACTTACACCTGTCTGTCCTCCATTTGTACCACTAGCGGCCAAACCGAATACATCATTATTAACAGCACCATCAATATAAATAGCGTTATATCTGTTATTCTGTCCCGCAATAGAGATGACATCGTCACCACTAACTTTTGCTTGAGGCGTTAATCTTGCGAAATCTGCAATACCACGCGAAATGGTAGGAAGGGTCGTCACTTGTCTGTTAGACACTGAAGTCTCCGCTCCTGTTTTACCAGAATCAAAAACGCTTCCTCCTTGTACTGTTACAATGACCTCATCTAAGGCACTTGCATTTTCAGCCAATTTTACAGTAATCTGCTTAGAGTCTCCTAATTGCAGATTAATGTTTTCATCTACATAGTCATTAAAACCTACATAAGTAATAGATACTTTGTAAGGTCCACCAACTCTCATGTTTGAGATTCTGTAGAAACCGTCAAAATCCGCTGAAACACCATAAACCGTACCAGACGGCGTATGGACTGCAACGATATTTGCACCTGGTAAAGGTTCATCATTCGCATCAGTAACCTTACCGTTGATAGACGCAGTGGTAACACCTTGTCCGAAGGATACAGCAGCAAATAACATGACCGCAGTCATCATTAAAAATTGCGTAATTTTTTTCATTTTTTGTTTTAATTAAGTTTTTAAATTTTCGGCAAAAATGAACATATTTAATGGTTCTAACATTAACTTAAAGTTAATATATTTTTGCTGGGGCGAAATTACAGATTTTGTTCAAATGTCGATGAACAAAATCTGTAATTTCTTTAAGAAGTTTTTAACAAAATTTTAGTCGAATTTTCTGTAATAGTCTAAAATGCCTTGAGTAGATGCATCATGATCAACGATTTGGTCTGAATCTCCAAATTCATTTAATATGGTATTGGCAAGTTGTTTTCCAAGTTCGACACCAAATTGGTCGTAACTGAAAATATTCCAAATGACTCCTTCAACGAAGATTTTATGTTCGAATAACGCAATCAATTTGCCCAAACTTTCGGGTGTTAATTGATCGATGACCAAGGTAGTGGTCGGTTTGTTCCCATCAAATATTTTAAATGGGATCAACGTTTCCATAGTTTCAACGGATGTATTTTGATTTTTTAACTCTTTGGTGACCGCTTCCTTTGATTTACCCGTAAGAAGTGCTTCTGTTTGAGCAATAAAGTTGGACATCAATTTGTCGTGATGGCTTTTATCTCCGTACAACGATTTACCAAACCCGATAAAAGTGGCCGGAATCAGTTTTGTGCCTTGGTGAATCAGTTGAAAAAAGGCATGCTGGGAATTGGTGCCGGGTTCTCCCCATATGACACTCCCGGTTTGATAGTTCACTTTGTTCCCAGATCTATCAATACTCTTACCATTACTTTCCATAATGGCCTGTTGCAAATACGTGGTAAATTGGTTTAAATATTGAGAATAGGGAATGACAGCCTCGCTTTCCTCATCGAAAAAATTAGTGTACCAAATACTCAATAAAGCTAGTAATACAGGTATATTTTGATCAAAGTCCGTTTTTTTGAAATGTTCGTCCATTTTATGGGCACCCAATAACAACTTTTCAAAATTTGCATATCCTATTGATAGACTTATAGATAATCCTACGGCACTCCACAAGGAAAATCGACCACCAACCCAATCCCACATTGGAAATATATTAGTTGCTGCAATCCC
>JBBSOJ010000101.1:0-10787 GCA_038259855.1 Flavobacteriales bacterium | reverse complement strand
CGGAAACACGGCCAATTCCCAATTATCTTTTTTCAGTTCAATTAAACGTTGAGATAATCTTACGATGTCTTGAAAGTGAACATTGGTGTC
Organism: Flavobacteriales bacterium; assembly: GCA_038259855.1. Lineage (GTDB taxonomy): Bacteria > Bacteroidota > Bacteroidia > Flavobacteriales > Flavobacteriaceae > JBPOFM01. The sequence goes on along the minus strand of JBBSOJ010000101.1, from coordinate 10,697 downwards.
AATCATCCCGTGGAGCATCAGTAAATGGCCCTTTAAACCATCAGCGAAATAGATGGGTGAGCTTCTTTGATAGGCTTTTGGATCTTCAACAGGTGTGTTTAGAATGTTAGCTGTATATCCATGATTATAATGAGACCAATCGGTAACAGAGCGTAATGCTGCACCGCTCTTAAAGGTGTTTGGCGATTTGAACATGGCCATTAAGGTGATGAATCCGCCATAAGAACCCCCATAAATACCGAGACGATCCTTGTCTATGCCGTGCTGATCAATGAGATACTTCGCGCCATCAATCTGGTCGTTTAAATCTTTTCCTCCCATGTGTCTATAAATAGCGGTGCGCCAATCGCGACCATAGCCGTCACTCGCTCTAAAGTCAATGGCCAGAACGGTATAGCCGTTGTCAACTAGGATATTGTGAAACATATATTCCCTAAAATAATCGGCCCACCAATAGTGCACATTTTGTTTGTAGCCCGCACCATGGACAAAAATGACTGCTGCGCCATTATTTTTATCTGCTGAAGGTTTGTAAAGTGTGGCAGGAACCTTGGCGCCATCTCTTGCGGTAAAGTTGATGATTTCAGAATCTATCCAATCGTACGATTCAAACGCTTCGGTGGTTGATGCTGTTAATTGCACCATTTCGGCTCCAGCTTTATTTGGCATGGTGAACAATTCCCACGGTTTATTGCTATAAGAATAACGTATGGCCAGATGCTTTTCATCTGGAGACACGGTGACTTCATGGCCACCTTTTTTAGTAGTAATTTGTGTCATTTGACCACCTTTTGAGGGGAGGTAATAAAAATGATGTTCGTGCGGACTGACTTTATTGCTGGTGATATAAAAGGTTTTTTTGTCTTTTGATAATTCGACATTCAGAATTTCAAAATCACCTTCGGTCAACGCTTTTGTTTTACCTGAATTGACATTGGCCGAATACAAGTGGGCAAATCCTGTTTTTTCTGATTTAAACCAGATAGTTTCAGAATCAAGCCAGCCAATGACACCTTCTGAAAACCAGCCTACACCTGGGCCACCGATCCAAGCGTCATCATGTTGTCTGTCAATTAATTTTAAACTACCGTCCGAAAGGTCAACCTTCATGATCCAACGGTCTTTATAATCCTGTGAGGTAATGTTCACCACGGCGCTTCCATTTTTAGAAAATACAGCCTCACCGATTTGAACCGCTCTTGGCGTCTCATATTCGTCCTTGTAATCGGAAGTGTTTTCCGCATAGTCTTCCAAAAAGGTTGGTTTATCCTTTATACCATCGATGGCGTCGGTTTCAATCTGATAGTAATCGCCATTTTTTAGGTTGAGAATCCAAGATTCATAGGTGTTTTGCTCACTTCCTACATTCGACCTTGTATTTATGTTGGTCGTGTAGCCACTTTCAGTCACATAGTCCGGAACGATGGTATTTTTACCGTCTGCGGATTTATAGACATTGTAAATGACGTAAGTCAAGTCGGGTGAAATACTCATGCTATAGACATTCATATCACCTGTATAAGTGGGTTTCAATGCATCAAATTGTGTTTGCTCACGACGGTAGGTTTGTGCATCTCGTTCATTTTTGCGTTTTTCGAGAATGTTTGAGAATTTCAATTGATCATTTTCAAGAAACTGATCTTGTGAATTTGGTTTGGAGGTGGCAAGCGCACTTCCATTTTTAAAATCGGTCAACTGAATGGTGCTTCCAGTAGCAATGACCCATTGATATAAATTCGTATCCTGTTGATAGAGCACCGATGTGTCGTCTCCCGAAAACTGCGGATTGGATTCTCGTTCGCTGGTATTTGTGATGCGCTTTGAGACAAAGGTTTTTGTATCCATCAAAAATAAATCGCCATTTTTCTGGTACACTTTAGAAGTCTGATCTTGGGAATACACACCTGAATTTGTGGACTGCTTTAACTCCTCAAAAGTTCGTTTTTTGATTTCTTTATTTTTGATATTCACCTCATAGGTGGATCGAAGCGTGTCGTTATCTGGGTTCCAACTAAAATAAATGGATTTACTGTCGTCTGACCATCCAATATTTTCAGGTAAATAGCCCACAAAATCGTCGCCCTGCATGATTTGGTCAATCGTTAATGTGGATAGATTTTCAGTTTGCGCGACAGTGAATGAAGCCGATAAAAAAAGAAGAATGAGAGTAAGATGTTTCATTTGTGATATTAATACTTGTTCAAAAGAATTAGTTTTGCATCTAAATTTAAGGTTTTGCCTAGAATCAAAAAAATAAGATGAAAAAAGATATCCAAATACCTAAAGTTGAAGGTGTATATGTCGCAGTGGTTCATGAATACAATGATATTTATAAAACACAGGATTGGAATGCCTACATCATCAATGACAAAGACGTAGATCTGGAAGTTGTTTTAATCGTTACAAGTGGGTATTCGGAACAAAAAATGACCTCTATCTTCCGTAAGAAATTGGACGTCCTTCCCAAGAAAAGCTACGCTAAAATTGAATTGATGCAAGAAGACTTATTTGCATTGACGAATGAATTCAAAGTCACTTTTTTTGAAGGTAGCACCATGTTCGACAAAATTTATGTTTTCGAAAAGAACACGATCAGCGAGACGGCTTTGAAAAAAATCCCTTTAATGGAAGCCAAAGGAATTTTAATACGATAGCAATGCTCGATGGCTTGACGTTGATATTAATTTGATTTAAATATTTTTCGATTTGGATAAGCGCTGATTAATCCAACCTATCTATTAATTTCTTAAAGGTTTTCTTCGGATCTTTCCCTTCATATAAAATGTCATAAACAGCATTAATGATGGGCAATCGTGTTTTGTTCTTGTTTTTTTCATTTAATTGAAAGGCGCTTTTAGTGGCATAATAGCCTTCTGCAACCATGCTCATTTCCATTTGGGCCGATTTCACAGTATAACCTTTCCCGATCATATTGCCGAACATCCGATTTCTTGAAAATACGGAATAACCGGTCACCAATAAATCTCCCAAATAGGCCGAATCGTTGATGTTTCGTTTCATCTTGTGCATTTTTTTAATGAAGCGTCGCATCTCTCTAATGGCATTGCTCATCAACACACTTTGGAAGTTATCACCATAACCCAAACCGTGAGCGATGCCAGCGGCAATAGCATAAATATTCTTTAACATCACGGCATATTCAATTCCTATAACATCATCGCTCGTGGAGGTTTTGATATAATCACTGGCCAAATTTGCCGCAATAGCTTTCGCTTTAGATTCATCAGCACAGGCGATTGTGAGATAGGATAAGCGCTCTAACGCTACTTCTTCTGCATGACAAGGACCAGAAATAACAGCAATGTTTTCTAGGGGCACATCAAATTCATCATGAAAATGTTCCCCTACCAATTTTCCGGTTTCAGGCATGATGCCTTTCACAGCCGATACAATGATTTTATCTTTTAAATCAGCGGTCATTTTCTCTAGTTCCCCATGGATAAAAGCCGACGGAATAACGAATATCAATACGTCAGCGTAGTTTGCCATGTCATTGATATTGTTACTTAATTTTAATTGATCAGTTTTGAACTCGACCGAACTTAAATAACTTGGATTGTGCTGTGCCTTCAGCAAATGCTCTTTGATATACACACTTCGCATGTACCAGCCCACTTCATCAAGATTCTCACAGAGCATTTTAACGATGGCTGTGGCCCAACTACCAGATCCAAAAACGGCATATTTTAATGGTTGTCCCATTGTTTTTACATTGATTAATTCATTCAAAAATACATAAAAATTAAAGTCTTATCCGTATTTCGATAGAGCACACTTAAAAATCATGGCACGCGTTTTGAATCTTGCCAATCATGAACCTCTAAAACGGCTATCTATGAAAACTGTAAAACTACTCTTCGGATTTGCGCTCGCAGCAACCTTATTTACCTCTTGCTATACAGACGTTTTAGTGGATGATTATGTCGATACGACACCAAACCTTTCGTTGAATCAGTTGTTGAACTCATATGATCTGTGGTATGTAGATGTCAATCAAACAGTTGGGTTTGGTGAAACGCCGTTCCTACAAATTGCCTTTACGCTATCGTTTAACAATAAGACCCTGTTTGCCAATAATAACTTGGTTGGTTTTAGACCAAATGGGCCAAATAACGGATTAGGAATTCGTGTTGGCTATTACGACACGTTCAATATGGTATTAGATGTGTCACACGACCTAGACGGCTATCAGTCATTCGATGTGTTTCAAATAGATAACAATACCATAGAATTATATAATCCATTCAATGATACTTCCTATATTTTGCATGGTTTTCAAAGAAATACATTTGATTACAATGCTGTCTTCTACGATAATATTCATTATTTCTTACAGGAATATGAGGCTTGGGAGAAGACCTTTACGAGCCAAACTGGGGCGTTGAATGATTTTGATACTGAAAATTACTTGCAGTTTTTGGCCGGTGGGAATGATTCAACGTTCAGAAGTTCCCAAGCGTTGAGTAGTAGCAATCCCAACACCATTTTCTGGGACTTTACCGGGCTTTACAGTGTTGCCGATGTTTCTGGTACTCAAAATCTTAAAAGGTTGATTTTGGATTATGATAGTTTTGGCATTGAGCAATTTGAATTGAGCATCATCAATGATCAACGAATTGCCTTATTTCATCTTGCATCTGGTACAACCTATGAATTTATAGGAAGAGGATACATTCAGTTTTTGAGAGAAAGCAATGCAAAGGGCGACATTACAAAAACTACGACAGCACCTAAAAAACGAAAGCAAAAAACAGCTAAAAAGGAGAATCCTCGTGTTAGCGAAAGAACCTAAATTTGGCTAGATGCTAAAGGTTAAAAAAGGATAAGGTTATCACTAAACACTTTAATTCGTTTTTTCCAATGCCGTTTTCAGAGCTTCAAAATTGGAGGGCTTTGATACTATGCGCTTCTCCTTATCTAAAATAAAATAGCTTGGGGTCGCATTCACATTATATGCTTTTGCAATGGGATTATCCCAATGTTCCAATCCCAAAACGTGTATGAAATCCGGAAATTTAGAGATGGTCTTTTCCCAATGTTCTTTACCATCTTCAATCCCAAAAGCGACGACCTTCATGTTTTTGGGATGCTCGTTGAGATAGGTTTGTAATAATGGCAATTCTTTTAGACAATGACTACAGAGACTGCTCCAAAATACCAAAATATAATGCTCTGATCCCTTTAGTTGATGCAAGCTTGTATTGACGGCCTCACCATCAACTTTATAGGTGATAGGAAAGTCCAATGCTTTAGTTCCTTCTGAATTATTTTTATAGGTAATCAAAGTCTCATATAAGTCTTTATTACCTTGATTTTCAGCTAATTTTATGAGGTATGTGTCACTTAAATGATTGGCCACTTCGGTGTTATTCATTTCTACAAGCTTGTTCCAGATTGTTTCCAAAACGGAGATAGCAATCAATGGGCGCTTGTTTGTATCAATGGCCGTTACAACATCTTCAATGTGTTTTTTGTAATCTTCGGTAGTTGCTGACATGCCAAATATATAGGCCATCACACGATCCATCAAAAAATCTGAACTTTGAAGCAATGGATTTCCAAAGTCAATAGAATTTAAAAACGTTGATTTAAGATTATTGGAGTAGGTAGTGACATCTTCAAATTTTTGAGGGATGTACGGCCGATTTGCTTGAATGAAAGTCAGCGCCATAGTTCCTTTTGCGGCTTCTTCAAAAGCTTGTTGTGTATCGTTCAGTGTTTTGAAAATGGTTTGGAAGCCGGCTTCATCTTTAGTTTCTTTTTGATAATAATTGCTGATGGTCATGTTTACCAATTCCATGCTTTTTGTATAGGATTCCCACAATTTATTTTCTGAAGATTCTTTAAAATCCAACCCTTTATCAAGACTAAACGTTAGCTTGATATTTTCTTTTCCATTATAGATAAAGTCGAAATTATTATCGTGTTCAGGAACGCCGTACACAATTTTGTACATCCCGGAAGTCATCGTTGAATCGAGCTTGATTTCGAACGACCCTGTTTCATCGATTTTGCCACGATCTAAATAATTCAATTTTGTGGGCGTCGCTTTGTAAAGAAAGGCATAGGTGAAATTTTCCACCGGTGAAAATGTTCCTTGAATCGTGTTTTGAGACATTACCATTGCAGGAATTAACAGTAAAAGGTAGAGGACGTGTTTCATAAAGAATCAATTATATTTAATGTCAATTTTGATCGTTATTATTAATAAACGGTAGCGAAAAGTACCTATTATTTTAATACTTAAGCTATAATGGGTTTCAACACGGACAAGGCCTGCTTCACTGTTTTAATATGGTCAAATGTTATCAATAAGCGCAAACCGGTACGTGTCTTTTTTTCTTTCATTTTACCAACACCGGGATGCATTTGAATGTATTGTAATACGTTCGTAAACCCAGTGCTTTTATAAAAACCACTTTGCTGATCGTTGATAAAATAGCCAATCAGTTTACCTTGCTTCATCACCACTTTTTCCAATCCGATTTTGCTTGCGATCCATTTGATGCGCACGCTGTTGATTAAATCAATCACTTGTTTGGGCATTTCACCAAAACGGTCAATAAGGTCGGCTTCAAATTTAGTGAGTTCCTCTTCGGTTTTAAGCTCATTCAGTTTTGTGTAAAGTACCAATCGCTCCGTGATGTTATTGACATAATCATCTGGGAACAGCAGCTCAAAATCCGTATCGATGGTAATGTCCTTTACGTACTCTTTTTCGGTATGATCGTCTTGGTAAAGATCTTTGAATTCATTTTCCTTTAATTCTTCAATGGCTTCATTTAATATTTTCTGATAGGTATCAAATCCTATATCATTGATAAATCCACTTTGTTCGCCTCCCAACAAATCGCCTGCGCCACGAATTTCCAGATCTTTCATGGCAATTTGGAAGCCGCTTCCCAATTCGGAAAATTGCTCTAAAGCCGTAATTCGCTTCCGGGCATCGGCGGTCATTTCGGCATAATCAGGCGTTATGAAATAACAGAAGGCTTTTTTATTGCTTCGACCAACACGACCTCGCATTTGGTGCAGATCACTTAAACCGAAATTATTGGCATTATTGATAAAGATAGTATTGGCATTGGGAACATCCAAACCGCTCTCTACAATGGTCGTACTGACCAACACATCAAAGGCACCATTCATAAAGGATAGCATCAATTCTTCCAGTTTTTTACCATCCAATTGTCCATGGCCAACCCCAACTTTAGCGTCAGGCACCAACCGTTGTATCAGTCCCGCTACTTCACGAATATTTTCAATGCGATTATGGATGAAAAATATCTGTCCACCTCGTTGAATCTCATAACTAATTGCATCACGAATGGTTTCCTCATTAAAACGTACGATATGGCTTTCTATTGGGTAGCGATTGGGTGGTGGTGTGGTAATAACCGACAAATCACGCGCTGCCATAAGACTAAATTGTAGTGTTCTCGGAATTGGTGTTGCCGTGAGGGTCAAAACATCAACATTGTCTTTAAGGGTTTTGAGTTTTTCTTTGACACCTACCCCAAATTTCTGTTCCTCATCGACAATCAGTAAGCCCAGATCCTTGAATTTTACATTTTTATTGACTAATTGATGAGTGCCGATAATGATGTCAACAACCCCTTTTTCAAGATTTTCAAGGGTTTCACGTTTTTCTTTGGCGGTACGAAAGCGATTCACATAATCAACTGTGACAGGAAAATCCTTCAATCGTTCTTTAAAGGTCCGGGAATGTTGATACGCAAGGATGGTGGTGGGCACCAAAACGGCGACTTGTTTGCCATTGTCAACCGCTTTAAACGCCGCTCTGATGGCGACCTCAGTCTTGCCGAAACCAACGTCGCCACAGACCAATCGGTCCATGGGGCGTTCACTTTCCATATCTGCTTTAATGTCGGCAGTCGACGTAATTTGGTCGGGTGTATCCTCATAAATAAAGGATGCTTCCAGCTCAAGCTGCATGTGGCTATCAGGATTGTATTGGTAGCCTTTTTCAAGTTTGCGTTTGGCATACACCTTAATGAGATTAAAGGCAATTTCCTTGACGCGCGTTTTGGTCTTTTGCTTGAGGTTCTTCCAAGCATTACTTCCTAGTTTATAGATTTTGGGTGGCTTTCCATCTTTCCCATTAAACTTTGTGATCTTATGAAGCGAATGGATGCTCAAATATAAGATGTCGCGTTCTCCGTACACAAGTTTAATGGCTTCCTGTTTTTTGCCTTCCACCATTATTTTTTGGAGTCCGCCAAATTTTCCAATACCATGATCGATGTGCGTGACGTAATCACCGATTTCAAGATTGGTCAATTCCTTTAATGTGATGGCTTGCTTTTTGGCGTAGCCATTTTTAAGATGGAATTTGTGGTAACGTTCAAAAATCTGATGATCTGTATAGCAGGTAATTTGATTGTCGTGGTCTACGAAGCCTTGGTAGAGTGACAGTACAATTGTTTTATAATGTACATCTTGCTCTACATCCTCAAAAATATCATGAAAACGCTTGGCTTGTTGTTCACTTACACAGGCAATGTAGTTATCATAGCCCTTATCATGATTGGTGTTGAGGTCTTCAATCAATAAATTGAATTGCTTATTGAAGGATGGCTGTGGCTTGGTATTAAAGACAATGACATTGGGCGTTTCGGCGTCTCCATTAGCTGTCTTGGATAGGCCCGATAGTACCGCAGTGCTACCAAATTCTACCAAGGTATAGTCTAGCATTTGCCGTTTCAATAATTCCGAACTACAGAATAATTCTTCTGGAGACGCATGTTTAATGTCTTTTGAAAGTGTTTTGAAGGCTTCATCGGCCTTGACAAAGAAGTCATCAATTCTTGAGAATAACAAATCAGCATTTTTAGTAAAAATGACTGTTTTAGAAGCAATATAATTTAGGAAGCTTTCCCGATTTTCTTGAGAAAACTTATTTTCAACATTAGGGATGATGTTTATTTTCTTTACCTGTACCGTGGAGAGCTGTGTCTCAACATCAAAGGTTCGGATACTATCAACCTCATCTCCAAAAAATTCGATGCGGTAAGGTTCGTCATGTGAAAATGAAAAGACATCCACAATCCCTCCACGAACAGAGAATTCTCCGGGTTCTGTCACGAAATCGACCCGCTTAAATTGGTATTCGAATAGCACTTCATTGACGAAATCGATGGTCAATTCATCTTTGACGGAAATTTTTAGGGTATTGCGTTCCAATTCTTTCCGAGTGACCACTTTTTCGAACAGCGCATCGGGATAGGTGACGATAATGGCGGGTTTTTTTCGGGAGTTGATGCGGTTGAGAACTTCTGCACGTAACAACACGTTCGCATTATCGGTTTCTTCAATTTGATAGGGTCTGCGATAACTTCCCGGATAAAACAACACATCGGTATCGTTGAGCATCAATTCTAGGTCGTTGAGGTAAAACGCCGCTTCTTCCTTATCGTTGAAAATCAATAGAAAAGGGAGGTCCGATTGTTTAAAAACTTCGGAAACCACGAATGAAAATGAAGAGCCAACGAGGCCTTTTAAATGTGTTTTATTTTGAAATTGGGCAATAGCAATTTGCAGATTCAGCGTTTGTGAACTCTGTGCATAGGTTTGCGAGAGAGGTGATGTACTCAAGTCAATTTATTTTGTGTAAAGATAGTTTAACAATTATGATTTAAAAATATGCCTTTGCTTTTAACGAGAATTTTGCATTAGCGATAGTAGCGGCATCCTTTTTAAGGCTGATCCTTCATCAGTCTTAAAAAGATACAGCGGATAGCGCGACTATCAGCGCTTTTTAGCGCGGGTAGGAATGCCCAACAAAGAACGGACACATGAGTCGAAATTCGTTTATTTTAGACACGGATACTTTATAAAACCAAAAATAATTATGTAGTTTTACGCTCTTAATCAACACCACCGAATCTTCGGTGTAAAATAGGTAACATATGTCATTTTCAGATTTATTTGATAGCGGATTTAAAAAGCGGAATGAAGATCATTTTGCATCGATTGTAAGGGTGGCCATGGATGATGGCATCATCACTGATGAAGAGAAGGCATTTTTGGACCGTTTGGCGCGTAATTTGGATATTGGGGAAGGCGATTATAAACTGATCTTGAAGAATTATCAGTCGCATCCCATTAACCCACCAACCTCTTATGACAGACGTTTGGAGCGTTTGTACGATTTAGTGCGAATGGTGTATGCTGATCATATCAAAGGTGAAAGCCAAGTGTTGCTGCTAAAGAAAATTGCAGTGGGTCTGGGCTTTTCGACAAGCAATGCGATGTATGTTGTTGACAAGGCTTTGAACTTGGTAAACGATGGGGTTGATTTGGATACGTTTACTGAAGAAATAAAACATATGAACCGATAATTCTTACCATTCGTTTTTGAGATAGAAACGATGGTTTGAAGATTTATAATATTAAAAAAGCCGTTCCAAAGTTGGAGCGGCTTTTTTAGGTTTTGAGATCAGACGGGCAAAAAAGGTGTTGATTTCTACAATCGGTTTTCGATATTTTGGGATTGATTTTGGTTCTAATTAAGAAGGCTGTGTTTGGGCTTTTTTAATGAATTCCTCACAGGTTTCCACCATGTTTTTACTGCCACAGATAAAGGGTACACGCTCATGTAATTCAGTGGGTTGTATATCCATGATGCGCTGAAAGCCGTCACTGGCCTTTCCGTT
>JBBSOJ010000100.1:0-10802 GCA_038259855.1 Flavobacteriales bacterium | reverse complement strand
GGTTTAGCGTTACAAGGCTCTTTGGCAAATTTTGCTGGAGGTGTACTTATTTTAATCATCAAACCGTTTAGAATTGGCGATTTCATAAGCGCTCAAGGCGTTGATGGCACTGTAAAGGAAATTTCTATTTTCAATACAAAACTTACTACGTTTGGAAACCAACTCGCAATTATTCCGAATGGAAAACTGTCCAATGATAACATTATCAATTATACCGAAGAAGGTACAAGAAGAGAAAACATCATTTTTGGAATCAGCTACGATTGCGATATTAAACTTGCACGAACCATTATACTCAATCTTGTCAATGAACAACCACAAGTTCTTCAAGAAGAAGGAAAAGTGCCGATGTTGGTGGTTGCGGAATTGGCTGACAGTTCAGTAAATCTATCCTTGCGTTATTGGAGCAAGACCGAAGATTTCTGGAATTTGAGATGGTTGATTTTAGAAGAAGGCAAAGCTAGATTGGAAGCTCAAGGCATTGTGATTCCTTACCCACAAAGAGATGTACATCTTATTAAAGAGGATTAGACTTTTTTTTAAGACCTATAAATTCTTTCAAATAAAATGGTTCAAAATAAGCGACATCTTCAAAGTCGCTTTTTTTGTACTTCTCATATGCCATCATACCCATTTGAGCTGCAGAAGGTAATTTGCCATCAATGAAAACAGCGTTGGGATGTGATAGAATGTCTTTGGTTTTATCAACACCATTCCCAATAAAATGAACCTTACCTAACTCCAAATAAGTCATGAAAGATGATGGATCCAATATTTCGGCTTCTGTAGCCCTTACTTGGTAATGGCCTCCATTAAATACGGCGGAGTATACCTCCATTCGTCTTGCATCCAACATAGAAACGATATGACCATCGTCATTACTGACTTGATGCGCCAATGATTCCAATGTATCTATCGAAATCAACGGAATATCTAACGCATAACAAAGACCTTTAGCCGCAGAAACGCCAATTCTTAAGCCTGTATACGAACCTGGACCCTTGCTGACAGCAATGGCATTAAGATCGTCGGGTTTTAGATTTGCAGAGGTTAGAACGTCACTGATGAAAACATGTAACGATTCTGCATGTGAATAATCGAGATGATTATCCTCCTTAATTACGATACTTTCGCCATCCTTGGAAAGGGAAACAGAGCAGTTAGTGGTTGCTGTTTCTAAATTGAGAATGTATGCCATATTCGGAATGGATTAGTATAAGTTGTGATGCCAACGATCATCACTTTAGGCGGTAAATGGTTACAAGTCAATTTTACGAGAGCTTGATAAATCGTTGTCATGAAGTAACCCAAAATATGAACAAAATTACAAATTGTTTTCGGCTCTTACGTTTTGGTTGAAATTTGTTAAACAATATTACAAACAGTATAAAACAAACATTTCTTTAATCTTCATCCTCATCGTCAACAATCTCTTCCTGTCGCTGCTCTACCTTATCACCAGAATTCAATGTTTTGGAAACAACATTATAGGGCCCAGTGATGATTTTATCACCTTCTTTGAGTCCAGAAATTATCTCAATTTTTGAATCATCCTGAATGCCCGTTTTAACGACACGTAACTTCGCCACGCCATTGTTTGTGACAAACACACATTCAAACTTTTGCTCCTCGCCCATTTTAGGCTTGTTGGACGATTTATCTGATTTTGTGTATGCCTTTTTAGTGGATGATGTATCGGTCTTGATAACAATCGCGCTTATAGGCACCGACACTGCGTTCTTGCGTTGATTGGTCAGAATATCAACGGTAGCGGTCATTCCTGGTCTAAAAGGTGAGTAGGTCTCGGGTCTGTCTTTCATTAAATCGGCATAGGATTCTTCAATAATCCTGACCTTTACCTTAAAATTGGTCACTTGGTCTGCAGTAAGGGTTCCGGCGGCAGAATTTGCGATTTCAGTGACGACACCTTTGAACTCCTTCTTCAGATAAGCATCTACCTCAACAATGGTGGAATCCCCAATTCTGACCTTGACGATATCATTTTCATTGACGTCGATTTCCACTTCCATATTATTGAGGTTGGCAACTCTTAATATTTCGGTTCCGGCCATTTGTTGTGTTCCAACAACGCGTTCACCCAATTCTACATCCAATTTTGAAATCGTGCCGCTCATTGGTGCATAAATTGTAGTTCTGTTAAGATTATCCATTGCTTCATTAACAGTAGCCCCAGCACTCTGAACGTTATAATACGCTGATTGTTTAGTGGCCTGCGCAATTTCGTATCCAGAGACCGCTTTATCCCAATCTGCTTTTGAAATGATTCCTTTTTCAAAAAGTTGCTTGTTTCGATCATAACTCAATTTAGCTTCTCTCAACGATGCTTCCGCCTGCTCCAAACCGGCTTTCACATTTTGATACCCTGCTTGCGATCGGCTTACGGCAGATTGGATTAAGTCTGGATTCACCTTTACCAACAATTCACCTTTTTTGACTTGTTGTCCTTCCTTGAAGGGCAGCTCGATAATCTCCCCAGATACTTCACTTGATATTTTAACCTCAATTTCGGGTTGAATTTTACCAGTGGCAGAAACTTTTTCGACGATCGTTGCCAATGAGACCGTTTCGATTTCAACTTCCTTAAAATCTCCTTTTTTACCAAACCAGCCTTGATTGGAACCTACCAATAATAGAACGATGATAACTGCTACGGCAATCAATAGGATTTTAATAGTTTTACTCATGATGGTTTGTTTGCTTTTTGGTCAACACTAAATTGACTTTAAATTATTTTAAAAATACTAAAATTTAAGATCTTCAACCGGAATCCCAAAGTATAATTCCAAAACCTTTAATTTGAATATATAATCGTATTTCGCACGATTCAATTCTATTTTTGTGTTGTCATATCGTAATTTTGATTGGCTAAAATCGAAGGCATTTGTAAAACCAACGTCATACCGCTCCTTGGCATATTCATAGGCCAATTCTTGAGATTCTACAGCTGATTGTGAAGCCTCAAAAGATTTTAAAGCACCTTTTGCATCTACATATGCCTGATATACGGTCGATTCAAGATCAAGTTCTGCCTGTTCTAGTTGGTATTTGGTTCTTTCAAGATTAATTTTGCTTCTTTGAACGGCGCCTCGTGTGGCAAACCCATTTAAAATTGGAATATTTAATTGTACGCCATAAGCGATTCCATCATTTTGATATAATTGGTCGATAAATGGATCTGCTCCCACAAGTCGCGATATTGTATTTGGAAATTCACCGACGACGGCTTGTCCTGTTTCTTGCACAACACCAATCTGATCGGTAATTACAGGATTTTCAGGATCTAATCTAGAAGTGAAAGATGTCGCATCCGTATATCGCGTGTCGTATCCAAAAAAGGCAGTCAACGTTGGCAAATAACTTGACTTGGCAATTTCTATATCCTTCTCCGCCAACTCCACATTTTTCTCTGCAATTTTGACTTCAGTTCTATTTTCCTTCGCAGAATCAATCAGTTCATATACTCCTTTATCGGCAATGCTTTCATCTATAATATCATAGCCTTCGTCAGTAATATCAAAGTTTTTATAATCTTTAATCAAAAGCAATTGCGCCAAACTTATTAAAGATATTTCAATGGTGTTTTCAGCAACTACTATGGATTGTTTCTCACCAGCGTCAGTCGCCTGAATTTCTAAAAGGTCACCCCTTGGGAGCACCCCTGCCTCTACCAAATCTTTAGTCCGTTGCAGTTGTTCTTGAGTCACACCATTTTGACTTATGAGAACTTCTAAATTTGCTTTATTGAGGATGACTTGCAAAAAGTTTTGGGCCACAAATAATGAAATATCATCCTTCATTTTTGTCAGTCTATATTCCGCTGCCATTTTAGATATTTTGGCGCGTTGAAGTTCTCTAAAGTTACGCAAACCATTGTAAAGTGTATAATTAGCACTCACCCGACCTGTAACAGATAGGAATGTGGTGGTTTGGGCGTTGTTGGTCACAGGGTTAAAACTCAAACCTGTATTTTCGGAAACACCTCCAGAAAGGTTGAGGTCTGGTAAAAAATTACCCTTGGCTGTTAGATTTTCAACATCTGTAATATCAACATCGAGCTCACTTTGCTTAACAGATATATTATTTTCAAGAGCGTACAATATGCACTCTTTTAAGGTCCATTTTTTAACCTGTGCCTGTGTAGTAGCACCGATTAAAATAAAAAATATAATGATTGATTTTTTCATGATTGTGATATAAGTCTATGAGAAATTAAAAGTGTTACAGCGTCAGCAAAAAAATTAATTTTCCGCATAATCAGGAACGCCTTGAATTTGGTTCCAAACCTTGATTTTGTCCGTTTTTTTGACGCCACTCTTTACTTGTACATTAATGCCATCGCTGATTCCCAATTCTACATCTCTACGTTCAAATTGCTGATCACCAATTTCCACTTCAACAAACGGTTTTTGTGTTTTTGCATCATATTGAACCAATGCTTCCTTGATGGCCAATACCTTTTCAACTTTGTTTAAAATAATAGACGCATTGGCGCTCAACCCTGCTCTGATAAATGTAGAATCTATTGATTTGATGGTGCCTTTAATGGCGAATTGAACGGCACCATTTTCGGCTACACCTTTGGGAGCGATATAATCCAACACTGCGTCAAATTTTTGATCTTCTATCGCTCCGATGGTAATTTCCAAGGGCAATCCTTCTTTAATTTTACCAACTTCACTTTCATCCACTTTGCCTTCAAATATCATCTTCTTGACATCAGCCAAAGAAGCGATAGAAGTACCTTCATTAAAGTTGTTGGCTTCAATGACTTGGTTTCCAGCTTTCACAGGAACATCCAACACCATCCCAGAAACAGTGGCACGAATCTGCGTTTGGGCAATATTACCCATACCGGTGGTAGTTCCGGTTTTAACGATGTCAAAATTTTGACGTGCCGATGTGACATTGATCTGCGCCTGCTCAACGGCTTGCTTGGTCTGTAAGTAGGTGTTTTTAATGCCATCAAAGTCATTTGCAGAAATAACACCTTTATCGAACAATTCTTTTTGACGATCGTAATTTGCCTGCTGTGTTTGCAGATCGATTTTAGCCGATTGCAGCGAAGTTTGATTGCTTGCAATATTATTTTTCGCACTTGTTAAGGAAGACACATTAGGAATCACCCTGATTGATGCGATCAGATCGCCAGATTTTACATATTGACCAGCTTCGATAAATACTTCTTCGACAATTCCTGAAATATTGGGTTTTATCAACACCTCTTCTTTTGGAACGATACTTCCTGTAGCAACTGTTTTTACGGTGATTGTTTCCTCGGTTGGAGATTCAGTCGTATAGGTTATGGGGTTCTCTTGATTCTTCTTCCAAAGATAGATCAACGCTGCGGCGAACACGGCAACGATAATGACCAGGATGATGACTGTTTTTGTTCTTTTCATTAGATTTAATTTTTGATTGATGGTTTTTTAATCAGTTCGTAGTGCGTCAACCGGTTTCATTTTTGTGGCACTGTTAGCTGGTATCAATCCTGCTAATAGCCCTGAAACGATTAATATGATAAGCGCAGTAAACACCACTTGCATGCTCACGCTCGGATTTGCAAAATTATCTACGGGTCCGCTTTGATCCAAAATATAGTTGAAAGCCCATATGATAAAAGCTGCGAATGAAATCCCAACCATCCCTGAAATGATCGTTAAGATTAAACTCTCCTGTAAAATCTGTGATTTTATGGTCCAAGGTGTGGCACCCAAGGCACGCCTTACACCAATTTCATTAGTTCGTTCTTTTACAACGATCAACATGATATTACTGATTCCTATTATTCCTGACATGAGTACCAATGCTCCAACAAAATAACCCACTAATGTCAAGATGGTAAACAGGCCATTGACGCGTTCAAACTGTTCTGAAAGATCGAAGTGGCCTATCGCTCGTTCGTCCGCAGGATTAATATTGTGTCGTGCCTTCATCAAATCGAACACCTGCTGTTTTAGAGTTGTAATGGGAACACCGTCAACCGCAGTGATGGCCATCCAACCTACGTCTTCCCCTTTATTGAATGCTTGACCGAACGTCGTAAATGGCACATATATCGTATTGGCCTGCTGTTCATTATCGCCTTGACTATTACTGATTTTAAACGTCCCAACCACCATGAAATTTACACCGTTAATCTTAATGTAGGTTCCCATGACCGCTTCGCCTTTATCGTACAGGCCTTTTATAACATCAGTGCCAATAACACATACTTTTCGATTCGCATTGATATCCGAATAACTAACGAATCGGCCTTCCAGAATTTCCAATGGTTGTTGATTAATGTATTCTGGGTAATCTCCGTAAACTTCATAGGCCCCAGTTTTCGTATCCCTAATGACATTATTGTTTCCTCTAAAGCCTCCTAATTGATTCCTTGGAGATACGTATTTTAGGTTTGGTATTTCTCGCTTGAGTGCAGCGACATCACCGATCTTATAATCGAAATTTCGGTTTTTTGGCAATCCTTTGTAGGGCATGGACGTACCTTGCGTCCACATAAACATGGAGTTAGTGGCAAAATTCCCAAAATCAGCAGTCACACCATTTTTGAGTCCATTTGTCAATGCCAGCAATAGCACCAAAATTAATATGCCCCAAAAGACACCAAAAGCTGTCAAGAACGTCCTGAACTTATTAGCGTTCAAGGCTTCCAAAATTTCGTCCCAACGGTCTCTGCTAAACATATTATTCGTCTCTTAATGCGTCAATAGGTTTGATCTTTGCGGCTCTATATGCTGGTATAAATCCTGCGGCCGCACCTGCGATCACCAAAATAAAAACAGTGGAAATGGCGATGTTGAAATTAACCTGTGGGTTTTTTATAAAATCACTCTGTATTTGAGGCCCGACCAATGCTAGTAACCCTAAACCGGCAATCAATCCGAATAAACCTGAAAAGAGCGTTACAAATATGGATTCTTGAAGAATCATTCCAACAATAGACATCGGTAAGGCACCAAGTGCCTTTCGTACTCCAATTTCTTTGGTTCTTTCTTTTACAATGATGAGCATAATGTTACCAACACCTACAATGCCTGCAATGATCGTTCCTATGCCGACAAACCAAAATACCGCTTTGATAGTGTCGATTAAAGAATAGATTTTTCGGGCTTCTTCCAACGTATTGTTAATTCTAATGGCACTGATATCGTCAGGAGCCACGGTATGTATTTCCTTGAGCTTCTGCTCAATACTACTCGACATGATTTTAGAATTTTCGACGGCACTATCAAAATTGTCGTCCATTTTTATCGTAAACATCATGTACTGAATATTGTCCGCACCATTAAATACTTTTTGCGATGTTGAAACCGGAATATAGGCCTGCTGCTCTTCCCGATCTCCACCTGGATCATAAAAAACGCCAATCACTTTAAAATTTACGCCAGAAATGAGGATATTTTTGTTGATAGGATCATCTTCCTTGAAAAGATCCACTTGCATTTTGTGGCCAATAACAGCCACTTTTTTGGAAGCGTCAAAATCACTTTGATTAATGAAACGCCCTGTAGAAATATCGGCATTTTCAATAAATTGATGTCCAGGCATCACACCTCTCACCCTATAGTTTACTGTTTCGTTTTTATAGGTTATGGGAGCTTGCCATAAGGCATACATGGTTGTTTGGTGTTCAATTTGATTCTCGTACTGTCGTGATATTTTGTTAAAATTATCATTCTTCATTTGAATATAGCGCCCAGGATTCAATCCCTTATATTCTTTAGTAGTTACTCCAGAACTTACGGTGATAAGATTAGTCGCATCGCTCTGAAACTGGGATGTTACACCATTTTCTATCCCATTACCAAATCCCAATAGAATGACTAAAATAAAGATACCCGAAGCGACCGAAAGTCCTGTTAAAAAAGTGCGAAGCTTATTTTTGCTTAACGTTTCAAATATTTCTTGCCAACGCTCAATATCAAACATGTGACGATGCTCTAACCTGTTCTACAAAACTATCATCTATGATAACACCATCCTTTAAGTTAACTATACGCTTGGTCATCTGCGCAATATCATGCTCATGCGTGACTATCAAAATCGTCTTGCCCTCATCATTGATACCTTGAATCAACTCCATAACTTCATAAGAGGTCTTGGTATCCAGTGCACCCGTTGGCTCATCGGCGAGTAACACCTTTGGTTCACTAGCCAGTGCCCTAGCAATGGCAACACGTTGCTTTTGACCACCGGAAAGTTCGTTAGGCATATGCTGTGCCCATGGTGAAAGGCCTACCTTGTTTAAGTAATATTCGGCCTTCTCAATACGCTCTTTACGCTTCATACCCTGATAATACATTGGTAGCGCGACATTATCGACGGCCGATTTGTAATTGATAAGGTTGAAAGATTGGAAGACAAATCCGAGAAATTTGTTACGATAATTCGCGGCTACTTTCTCGTTTAGGTTTTTTATGGGAAAATTGTCAAGTGTATAGGTACCCGTATCCGCTTCATCAAGCATTCCTAAAATATTCAACAACGTCGATTTACCAGATCCCGAAGAGCCCATAATGGACACTAATTCGCCTTCTTTAACGTTAAAATTGATTCCTTTTAAGACGTGGAGGGAATTGCTTCCCATGTGATACGATTTGTGTAAATCTTTGATTTGTATCATTTAATTGATGATTGGTTCTCACAATGCTACACAAATCAAACGATGAAATGTACTAAAGAATTGTTAAGACTTGATTTTGATTGATACTTATAAGACTGAAGGTTTAAAAGATTGTTACACTCAACGCTTTTTTTTTAAACAATTATTTTGGTTCGAAGATATTTCCAATAGATAAAAAAGCCGATTCCAGCGACTAAAATGTAAGGTATGGACATCAAATACACGATACCGTCATTGATGCCTTCCGCCGTTGCTTGCCCTTCCTCACTTTCTAGAACCGCACGGCACATGGCGCACTGCGCATGAACCTCTATGAGAGAGATTACGGAAAAGAATACGACTAAAATTTTAGTTTTTGAATTAAACATAATATGGTGAAATCATAAGATAAATAACTACTCCTGTTACTGCCACGTATAACCACATTGGGAATGTGATGCGCGCAATTTTTTTATGACGCTCAAAATTGTTTGTAATAGCTCTGACATAGGTTATCAAAACAAAAGGAATGATAATAATTGATAACAAAATGTGTGTTATCAAAATAAAATAATACACATACTTCACAGCGCCTTCCCCTCCATAGGCCGTAGAATCACTTGTCATATGATAAGCGACATACATTACCAAAAATACCGCAGAACAACCCAGAGCGGTTGTCATTAGATTTTCATGTAAAACGATTTTTTTGTTTTTAATTGCCCAAAATGCGATGATCAGCAAAACGGCTGTAAGGCCATTGATGGTTGCATAAATTGGCGGTAAAAAGGTTAACGGTTCAACGTCAAACCCTAACTTTTTTAAATTAACACTAAAGAGCCCAGCTACGGCAATTGGTATTATAATGGAGAGCGCAACAATCCATTTGTGGTACTTCTGCTCTTCTTTTAATGATTCGTTTTTCATTATTCTTTTAATAATTTGACGATATCCTCTTTCAAAATACTTATTTCTTGAGGTTGCCCTTCATCATCTATTTGTTCTGCTTCTGAAATGATGCCGTTATAGTAAATCAAAGGATTTCCTTGACGATCTGATCGAGATCGAATGAACCCTTCTTTATCAATCAATGCAAAATTTCCGGAGTGTTCAAATCCGCCTTCGGTTTGATCATCTTTGGCTGTATATAAATTGAATCCTTCATTAGCCAAAGCATAAATCTTCTCTTCACTTCCGGTCATGAGATGCCAATTTGGATTTGTTATTTCATATTTTTCCGCGTAATCCTTTAGAACTTCAACGGTATCAAATTCAGGGTTGATTGTAAATGACGCCACTCCAAAATTTTTAAATTCAGAAAAGTCATTCTGAATGGATACTAAATTTGAATTCATGCGGGGACAAATCGTCGGGCACGTCGTAAAGAAAAACTCGACCACGTACACCTTCCCTTCATAATCTTCATTTGTAACAGTATTACCATTGTGGTCTGTAAAACTGAACGGAGGAACTTTTTTGGCTTTACCACCAATTTCAAGATAGACCAAATCACTTTTTACGGACTTGGCATTCTCGTCTGGTAGATTTAAACGATCATTTTCAACAATCGATTGATTTTTTATCCGATCAACAATTTTCGGAACAAAGATTATTCCAAACAACAGTATAACAAACGCAACGCCCACATAAGAATAACTCGTTTTTTTGTTCATGTTTTTGATTCGTATAATTAATATTTTCCTTCTTGCAGTGGCCTAGTTATCGTCTTTAGCGCCACCTCTTAAATCTTCTGCCCGCCTGGACGTTGAATCGAAATCACCTTTACGCTTTTGTCTATATTCAGTGAACAAAATGCGCATATCATCATTCAGTTTGTTTTTGATCTCTGCTACTTCAACACTGTTGTATCCGACCATTGGATACATCGGTTTGTTCGTTTCAATTTCCTTGTCGCTACGATCATCTATCCTACCACGCTGGTTCAGATCTTTATCAATCACATAAACGTCTTCTGAAGCCAAAGTAACATCCAATGGCATATCTGCTTTGATCGAGCTAAATAATCGTTGTATCTGATCTTCGTCCGCAAATAAGAAATGCCAGTATTCCAGCTCCTCATAAGTATGGATTTCTTTTCGTAACATCGCCGTTTCTTCTTCAGTACCAATTGGCATCACCATAACGACCTGGAATTTTTTAAATCCACGAAATTTAT
>JBBSOJ010000099.1:0-10804 GCA_038259855.1 Flavobacteriales bacterium | reverse complement strand
GTGTCGATGCCCGTAATTTCACCTTTAGCGATGGTACTATTAATACCTTGTCCATACACTTTATTCTCAATTTGAAACTCGGAAGCGTAGGTGGCCTGTCCTGTAACTTTCAGATGGCCTTCTACTCTATTGATGGCAGTTCCTACTCCAGATGCGTTTTTTGTGGTCATAATGTTGCTGTATTGTGAATCTTGTATTACTTACCGATTTCTTTTGCCTGTATGAGCGCTCTGACGATGGCGTTTTGGCCCATTGGAATTTTGTATTGGTTATCGTCAAAAGGTTTGGCGTCTTGCATCGCAAGTTCTGCTGCTCTTTTGAAATTGGCTTCCGTTGGTTTTTTTCCCAATAAAAAATCTTCTGCCTCCGTCAATTTCCATGGTTTGTGAGCGACGCCGCCCATGGCCAGGCCGATGTTTGAGATATTACCGTCAGTAAGCTCAAAACCTGCCGCTACCGACAGTAAGGCAAAGGCATAACTTGAACGCTCACGAATCTTTACATACGCATAGTGATTGGACAATACTGGCTTTGGAAGGTGAATCGCCGTGATCAACTCCCCTGCTTCAAGATTGGTGTCTTTCTGTGGTTGATCTCCCGGTAACCGATGAAACTCTCTAAAGTCGATACTTCGGGTGTTACCATCGACTTTTTGTACTTCCACTTTGGCTCCAATGGAGGCGAGCGCCACGCACATATCCGACGGATGTGTCGCGATGCACTCATCACTGTGGCCGAAAATGGCGTGTTGGGCACTAAACCCGTTTATGGCGCCACAACCGGAGCCCGGTTCACGCTTGTTGCAAGGCATGGACGTCTCAAAAAAATAGGGACACCGGGTGCGCTGTAATAAATTGCCACCGTTGGTTGCCATATTTCGAATCTGCGCTGTGGCAGCGGAAAGCATCGCCATGGATAATAAAGGGTAATGTGTTCTTATGTCTTTGTGATTCGCGGTATCCGCATTGCTCAACATGGCCCCTAGCGAATACCCACCCTCTTCGTTGGGACTAATTGTATTGAAGCGCAGATTTTTAACATGAATCAATTGGTCTGGTTGCTCAACATGCTCTTTCATTAAATCGAGCAAATTAGTACCTCCCGACAAGTAATGGGAATTGTTCGTAAAAGCGTTGAGTGCCTCATCCTTGCTGGTGGTCCCTATGTACGTAAATGGTTTCATGTTATTTTGTTTAAAGCTATGGCGGTGTTATTTATGAATACGTTGGTGTTAGTGCCTTTTGGCGCTTTTCATTTGTTTTTCGGTGGCAAATTCCCAGGTTGGCATCTCGTCATCGCCCGAATGGACTTCTTTAAAGGCTTGTACAATATTATTGTAAGCACCGCAGCGGCAAATGTTTCCTGACAAGCGTTCCCGAATTTCTTCTTCGGAAAGCTTTAAGTCTTTTAGAATATTTCTAATATCTTTTGTAACGTAGCTTGCCTCCCCATTTTTGGCTTCATCCAATAAGGCCACGGACGAACAAATTTGTCCGGGTGTACAATAGCCGCATTGGAATCCGTCATGCTTGACGAATGCTTCTTGCATCGGATGCATTTGGTCTTTTGTAGCTAATCCTTCCACAGTAGTGACCTCTGCCCCTTCACAGGTGGCTGCCAGTGTCAAACAAGACAATTGACGTTTACCATCTAAAATAACCGTACAAGCACCACATTGGCCATGATCGCAGCCTTTTTTTGTTCCGGTTAAGGCCAGATGCTCTCGTAAGGCATCCAGAAGACTGGTTCTGGAATCGAGCGTGAGAGATTGTTTCGAATTGTTGACTTTGAAAGTGATTTGAATAGGATTCTCTATAAAGGCGTCAGCTGAAGATTGGTCTTTCATAATTTGTTGGAATAAAGGCTAGTCGTTTAAAGATAATGATATTCACCATCACCCCATCTACTTCATCCGACAATTTGCGAAGATTCTAAATAATGCGTTAACTTAATAACACATTTGATTAACTACTTTAAATAATCCCTAATAATCCCTATAGATTTGAAGATTTAAAGATTTGTATTTTGATATAGTTGTGCAATACAAGCAATGTTGAGACAACAGGTTATAATCAAAAATGATTGACAATGCTATTTCAAATCTTTGCAAAAAAAAAAGTTGCAACGCTAGGTTACAACCTTTTGAATAGCTATAGATTTTTAATTAGTAAGAAAACGATCGGAGCTTCCATAAATATAAATCTACGCCAGCCTGAATGTCAATCATTAAATCTTGAGTCACCACATCCATCTCTCCGACTTTTTTTATGGATGTACTTAAATTATCTGACAGCATTTTAGTTGAGGGCACCAAATTTTTAACGACGTCATAATCTTTTTGGAAACCGGTGTCATTTCTTCCGAGGGTCGAATTGCTTGATACGGCACTTGGCCTTCCATCAGCAGCTTCTCCAAGAGTTATCTTACGTTCAGCCAACCTATCGATATCCGCCCCTAGACTGGTGTAGAAATCTCCCAATAAGTCATGAATACTTGCGAATTGAGGACCTCTAACGTTCCAGTGCGCTTGCTGCACACTATGGTAGTGAGCGATGAGATCGTAAAGTCGTGATTGAATTTCGGAATTCACTTGAGTGGCATTCTCCACTTTAGGAACATCCGCATTTAAATTTAAATTAAAGTTTTCTTGCGTAAAGCCAGATAGGCTAATTAATAGTATTAATGTCGATACTAGTTTTTTCCTAATAAATCTGTTTTTTATAAAGTTCAGATTTTAGTGTGTATGTGACCGTTAATAATTTCTTAAGATTCACGGACTAGTAAACGATCTATGGCTAATTCCATCATGTTTAGGCATTAGATGAGCTATGGTTTGGTCCATCATCCCTTGGAAAAGTTATTGCTTCAAAATACCACCGCCATATAGAACAACTTTAGCAACGTGTTAAAAAACCCTCTTTCCTGAATTAGGCTAACTTTGGTTATGTATCACATAAATCATAACGAATCATTCCAATTTGAGTTGGCTATCTGAACATAGGCGCTGGACAACACCAGGATAGTATTGTGATAACTACCATTGCTACGATCACTGCAATAATGAAGAATTTCTTATTATTCATAATTTTACAATTCTAAATAGTCTATATACTTCTATCAAGTTAATCTCAAATAGAGTTCAAAGCTCAAAAACGTGCCTACTGATGTATCGTCAAAACCGTATTGGTGCTTAACTTCCCGATGGTCGAGATCACATTCGATTTATAGAATCCGATTTTTCTCAATAGATCTGGTTTCTTATCCAAAAGACACATGATACCACCAAGATGCGATTCGGCATACGCTTTATACGGATAGGATGACTGTATATATTCTATATTTATTTCTTTATTTGACAACTGTTTTAGATAATTTATTAAGGATTCTAGATTCGTTGCTGCGTCTTCCTGTAATTGGTATTTTTCCACCAAAACTAGAATTCCTATTTCAATAGTAGTATTTTCTAATGTTTTTACAAAATTATCTATCTCATAAGTATTGGTTTTATGTTTAAAATCTGATGCAATGGTTAGGGATATGCCTTCACATGAGATAGCATTCATTGGTACTATTAAAATTGGACAGGACCTTATTTTATCTAGAATGATGCCATTTTTCTTTTCGACCGCCTTATCTGAATCGCTACTTACAACGACCATATCAATCCCGATAGTCTTTATGTTGCTCTTGATACTCTTTAAAAAATCATCACTTTCTGAAATGGCAAAAAACGTGTGCTTATTAGGATTGGAATTCAATGAATAACGCTGAACCATCCGTCGTAGTTCTTTCAAAGATGCTACTTTAGGCTGGTCAAAAAAATCATCATCAGCTTGAAGCAGTTCAATGGCGCTCAAACCCATTACGTCATGTGAGTATGTGTTCAAAAAATAGAATTCGCAGTATTCATCTATAAATAGCGAGGTGATATAATCAATGGTCTGATAGCTGTTGCTGGAAAAGTCTGTCGGAATTAGAATTTTTGTCATCTCGTTAAGGATTAAATTAGTTTATATTAAATGTTCTTGCTGTTCTATAATTTATGAGGGTCAACCGCTAACGTGAATACTTTCACGTTTTTAGAAACATCATCAACAGGAATTAGTTTCTATTAATAAACATGATTGATCTTGTAATGACCAAAAGCGTGATGCTGATATCACAGTGTCATCCTCTTTATTATGTACGCTGATACTTTCTGATTAATACATAGATTTTAGTTCTAAAATTGTTACAATCTTCTATTAGTTTTACATAATTTACACGTTTTTGCTCGTGGATTTTCAATCGATTTGCATCATATTCAACAGTGCCATATTCATAATCGGTTTTGAGCTCTTGTTCGTACTTGCATAAGTTTGCCATGATCAGGACGTTCTTTCTCCGGATCGATAAAACGGTGCTTGAAACCGAGGCATTCTTGATCAATTGCTTTTCAATAATCAATATGTGCTGCAATTCTTCATTGAACGCTTCCAATGCACTGATCCAAGTTTGCAATTCGTTTATATCCTTCTGTACGCAGAGCTGTCTGTGCCCATTTGTTTTATAGTTTAAGATGGTGCTCAAAGGTTTTTGTTCTATTGTTTAGTCCGTAACTGATAGTGTAAATTGATCTTGAATCTTGTTAAAAAATTCATCCTTAAGTCGCCTATATTTATCTAAATGATAAAGATAGTTCCGACGATAACTTTCATGCTCTTTGATGTATACCATATCGCAAGCAGTATCTTCACACTCCATAATACTTTCACGGGAGTTTGAATATTTTTGAAGGGCATTCAACAACATGTCATTTTCGGATTCTTTCTTTTGAAAACGCACGACAACGGTATCATCTCCCAACTTATTTTTCAAGTCTTTACGGCATAGCACCATGAGGTTTACCAATTCTTTTTTGATGTACTTCAAATGATTGATCCAATTATCCAATTCTATTGAATTGATTTTATGTGTCACATCCACGTGCGTGTCATGGTTAAATATTTCGGTGTTTAAAGTGCTCATAGCGTTTTTTTTATATTACTAAATCAATGCCTATATGGTTTTCTTCCTGGATGACTTTCAAGATTGTGATCCTGTGTTTACCATTGGGAAAATCCCATTCAATACTATCGTCTTGAGAATAGCCCATCAAAGCGGATCCCATCGGCGTCAAAATAGAGATTTTATCTTTTTTAAGATCCCTTTCAATGGGAACTACCAATTGCACTGTTTTCTCAACGCCATTGTCAAATGCTACTGTAACCTTACTATTAAATCGGATGACATCTAGTGGCATTTCCCCTTCATCAACGATATGGGCAGTTTTTAATTCCTCTGTTAGGTTTGTTAAGCATTTTTGAGTTTCATGGTCACCATCGTAGCCCGATATATTGAGTAGTCGCTTCAGATAGACGTACTCTTTTTTTTCCAAAATTAAACTTCCGTATTTCATGTGTTTATTGTTTTTGATTTTTTGAACACATGCTGACCATCAATCATTTCAGTTTAAATAAAATTCGTAGCATGCTCTTTTAATCACTGTTGTTTTCAATATGTTTATGGGAATATCCCTCTTTGTACGTATGCTTTTGCAATACGCTCAATGGCTATACAATACGCGGCGGTCCTCATGTCCAATCCTTCTTGCTCTGCGTATTTATAAACTTTCTCGAATGACTCTTTTAATTTTTTATCGAGTTTGACCATCACTTCATCCAATTGCCATAGTTCGCCATTACGGTTTTGCAACCATTCAAAATAACTACCAATAACACCTCCAGAGTTGCAAAGAATATCTGGTATAATGGTGATACCTCTTTCCAATAGGATTTTTTCACCTTCTACATTTGTTGGCCCGTTGGCACCTTCTGCAATTAATTTTGCCTTTAATATATGTGCGTTTTGCGCCGTTATCTGATTGCCCAACGCAGCAGGAATACAGATATCGCAATCACTAGCAAAGAAATCATCGTCATTCATCGGGTTCGCATCAGGAAAGCCAGATAAACTTATCTTATTCGCCTGCGTGTAGTTGAACAAATCCTGCACATCGATACCGTTCTGATTTTCAATACTTCCGGAAGCATCCTGTACAGCGATTAATTTGGCGCCATCTTTTTCAAGAAAATGAGCAGCCCAATAGCCCACATTTCCAAAACCTTGAACGATGTATTTTTTACCTTTCAAATCCATATTGTTTTTCTCTGCCCAAAACTTGATGGTCAAATACACACCATATCCCGTAGCGCGATCGCGACCTTCCAATCCACCACTGCCATCTGGCTTTCCAGTGACAACATGTTGATTGGCTGATCGTTCAGCAGGTGGTCGCGTACTCATATAAGTATCGGCCATCCACGCCATTGTTTGACTATTTGTATTAACATCTGGCGCAGGAATGTCATGTTCCGGACCAATATTATCTGCTAGAGCGAATGTAAAACGTCGTGTGATGCGCTCCAACTCCCCTTGTGAGTATTGCGAAGGATCCAACTGTATGCCTCCCTTGCCTCCACCATATGGCAAACCAGCCAATGATGTTTTCCAAGTCATCCACATGGCCAAAGCTCTTGCTGCATCAATATCTACCGTTGGATGGTACCGCAATCCGCCTTTATAAGGACCTAAGGCGTTGTTATGCTGCACTCGATAGCCTCGGAAGATTTCAACCTCACCATTATCCATTTTTACAGGGAAATTGACAACAATTTCGTTATTTGTAATGCTTAATATTTTTCTGATATTGGGATGTAAACCAATTTGGTCCGCAGCACTGTTGAATTGCTCCATGACGTTATCCATCATACCTTTAACTGGTGCCTTTATTGTTTTTTTATTTAATTCTGCTGTTAATGTTTCCATTGCTGATCTATGTTTTTCTATAGTATTAAACTAGTTTGGTATATCTTCC
Organism: Flavobacteriales bacterium; assembly: GCA_038259855.1. Taxonomy (GTDB): domain Bacteria; phylum Bacteroidota; class Bacteroidia; order Flavobacteriales; family Flavobacteriaceae; genus JBPOFM01. The sequence goes on along the minus strand of JBBSOJ010000099.1, from coordinate 3,909 downwards.
TCTATTGGAAAATTTATAAGGACTTGTTTTAATGGTATCAAATCTTAATTTGTTATCTGTTGACCTTTGGGTTGTCAAAGTGTCTAAAATTTTTCTAAAATTCATTTAGCGTTGTTTTATTTTTATAATTATTATAAGAGACATTTTAATTTCTTTGGTAGTGACTCTTTATTTAAAATACCGTTCGGTAATTGACCGTTCATGAAATTTATCAATGATATATTTTCGTCTGGCGTTTTTACGATCAGTCTTCTTATCTATTGAATTTTGAGAAGTAACGGCTGTAATTATTGCGTTAAAAATCATAGCTATTTATATTTAATTATTAAACTAATTCAAGGTATCGCTCCTCTATTGGCGCAATTTCTGTAATGATTTCGTTCGGTTGCATGTCATCATACTCGCTGCAACTCCAAACTTTTTCCTTTTGTTCCGTCAGCACACAATGCTCGATGTGAATGCAGGCCGGACAAATATTAAAGTGGTTCATATTAAAAAGGTGTTATTGTTTCACACGTACCATAAGGCAATGGGTGTGCCAAAACGCCAAACGCTATGAATACAAATACATAAACCCTTTGAAACAAAGGGCTTAAGACGTATTTTATAACACTAGCTAAATGTAGATCACTGGAACAAATTTACCCAGTCGAGACAAAATGAACCATTGATAAGTGTTTACTCTGAAAGTTTTTGACGGATGGTTTTACGATCAATTTGAAGAATTTCGGCGGCTTTGGTTTTGTTATTGTCAGTGGCGCGCAGCACTTTTTCTATATATTGTTTTTCGATGACTTTGAGCGGTACTAATTGTTGCGAAGAAAAGTTGATACTGTGTTTTAAATGGTCTGGCAAATGTGTTATGTCGATAAGCTTATCGCACATAATAACGGCACGCTGAATGATGTTTTCCAATTCCCTAATGTTTCCTGGCCAATCATAGCGTTCTAAAATAGATAAAGCTTCTGGTGTGATTTTTACAAATCGATCTTTATACTCAACACCATATTTGAATAAGAATTTATTGACCAATAATTGAATATCATCCTTTCGTTCCCGTAATGGAGCAATTTCGATTTCAACGACGGTCAATCGATAAAACAAATCTTCTCGAAAGCTCTGTTTTTTTATCATCTCTCTCAAGTCGCTGTTAGTTGCTGCAATGATTCTTATATCTACTTTTTCGGCTTTTGTAGAGCCAACTCTTACCACTTCTTTTTCCTGCAGTACCCGTAACAATCTCGATTGCACTGGCAAGGATGCATTCCCAATTTCATCTAAAAAAATGGTACCACCATCAGCAGCTTGAAAAAATCCTTCTCTGTTGTTTTCTGCGCCTGTAAATGCGCCTTTTAAATAACCGAACAGTTCAGCTTCCAACAGATTTTCTGGAATCGCGCCACAGTTAACCGCAATAAATGGTGCCCTTGAAAACTTGCCTTGATAGTGAATGGCACGCGCCACGAGCTCCTTTCCTGTGCCACTTTCACCTTTTATAAAAATGGTTGCTTTGTTATCTTTTACACGCTCTATAACCTGTATGACTTCATTTATTTTATCTGAATTACCGATGATTTCGCCGTACGCCTTATTCTTTTCATCTGCAGATGTACCTGACGTCATTGATTTGTCATCTGAAGTCAACATAGATTTGTCAATGGCACTTTTCAATTCATCTTTTGTAAATGGTTTGGTTAAATAATCGACCACTCCAGATTTGATTGCAGTCAAAGAGCCTTGTACAGAGGGGTATCCCGTCACTACCAGTTTGGGTAATTTGGGATAATGTTCTGACACGAATTTGATGAGTTCAAAACCATCTACTTCAGGCATTTTTAAGTCAGTGATCAACAAATCGATATGAGAATCTCGTAAAATGGTCACCGCTTCCTTTACAGAAATGGCTTTAAAAACATGATAATTCCAAGATTGTAGATGACGTTGTAAAAGTTCTAAAATACTGACATCATCATCTACTATAAGTATATTTTCTTTACGAAGCTGCATAGCTGAAATTAATCTTTTGGAAGCGTTACGGTAAATATAGCACCTTTTTTTATGTTATTTTCTGCTGTAATGCTGCCCTTATGGGATACCACAATACCATGAACAACACTCAAACCCAAACCAGACCCATCACCTATCTGTTTTGTAGTGAAAAAGGGTTGAAACACTTTACCGATATCCTTTATGTCAAAGCCTTTACCTTCGTCCGAAATTTTAAGGATGATATTTTTCTCGTTTTGAGCAGCAGCAATAGTGACCAATCCATCCTTGGGCGAAAAGTAAATGGCATTCATCAACAAGTTGAAAATTATCTGTGTCATTTGCACAGGATCAGCCCGCAACGACAAGGTGTCATCATCAATTTTTACGATATATTTTACATTGTTTTTGCGAAACGTTGGTTCTAATAAGGTGATGGAATCTTTTATAATGGAAACTAAATTTAGATGGTTCATTTCCTGCGGCATTTCACAAGCAAAGAACATCAACTTTTTTACCACTTCCCTTGAGAAAATAACATTGGTGATAATTTTATCCAAGTCACTAATCGATTGCGGATCATTTTCTAATTTTGATTGCAATAGCTCTGCAAAACCCAGAATATTTGCCAGTGGCGTATTAAGTTCATGGGCAATACCGGCAGTGAGTTCGCCCAAAATGGTAAGACGGTCCGCATGTTCCATCTGACGTTTCATGGAAAGTTCGCTTCTTTTGATTTCGATACGCTCCAAGAGATTACCAATCTTTAGAGCAACGTTATCAAGTAACAATTGTTCTTCCTTCAAAAATTTGTCAGTTGCTAAAGCTGACTCTTTGAGTGCCGCACTGATAGATCCTTTTGACTCATTGAAAATAAAAATGGCGCTTACGATTGATTTATTCTTTGTGACAGTAGTTCCCGTTTGAATATTTCCAATTTGTGATTTGATGGTTATTTCGGTCTTATCAGGAAATTGAAATGCTTTTTTTAAACTGTAAGCAATGGCCTTAAACGTTAATTCCATTTGATCATAGTCGGCATTCACAATGATGGATGTGACTTCATAAAGACAGGTCAATTCTTTAATACGCTCTTTTAAGGCTAGTTCAGATGTATTCATATGACCAAATTTATCCATTTTATTTTAAATCGAAAGACTATCCAAATTTGATATCTGAAATATAAACCTCGGAATTAATCGATTGATTATTTCGTTTAGTACATTTTAAAATAGGAAAATTGAATCACATCATTGCAAGTTCGAAATGAAAATAAAGAGCAGTTTCTGAAAGTCAATCAAAACAAAAGGAAAGTCATATAGTTTTTTGTACCTATGCCCTATTTTAAATTCAGCAACATCAGTTCACGTTTGGTGAAATTCTTTTTTAAATGACAGAACTACAATTTAAACTTATGAATTGAAATGTAATTTTACGATTCTATTTTCTTAATAATAGCAGATAATTCGAATAAAATAGGAAGCTCTGAAGCTGTCCCAAAAATTCGATACATTTAATTAATTAATTAAAGTATAAGACAATTGAAACAGAAGCACACCGAATTTTGAGGTGTAAAATAGGCGTAGTATTTCGTTTGGTTACAATAACGTTTAGTTTTAGTTACAATTATTTGAAAAACTTACCTAATTCGTCACTAGTTCTAATAACAACTATCTTGTTTACTCAAAGATTTAAACTTATTTATCCATTTAAAATTCTCCAAAACTAAATTACGTATGGCTTTACTGATGTAAGTAAGTATGACCGAATACAGAATATTTACTCAATCTCCTCAATCACACTCCCACAGGATAGCATTGCATCACCGTAATAAGGATTCCGAATATCTTTTTCTGAACTTAACCACATTGCTCCTTTATTATTATTGGCCATAGGACATTTTTGAACATAGAGTATTGAGTC
>JBBSOJ010000098.1:0-10890 GCA_038259855.1 Flavobacteriales bacterium | reverse complement strand
CGTTCGGAGCCTTCTTGAGTGTCACTTTTTGGATGTTAAAAAGTTTTTCTTCATCGACTATTAAAGAATCATTTGACAAAGACAATTTGAATTTTTAGTATCTTTAAACAAATAATAACTTTAAAACTGATGAAAAAACTTGCACTTTATCCTATTCTGATTTTGTTCCTTCTAGTCTCATGCAAAAACGAAAAAGAACTCAAAAATGAAGCCAAACCTATGACCATTGGTAATCTCACTCTATCAACAGAACATCCAAAACCTGGGGAAACCATTGATGTAACCTACAATAATCCTGGCGAAACCGAAGCATTTTATGTCTATATGGTTGGGCAAAACAATTATCCCCTGGATATCGATTTGAGCAGAGCCAATGAGGAACAAAAAAGCTCCATCAATATCCCCGATTCCGCCGTGGCTCTAGCATTTATTTTTAAAACGGATGATACTTATGATGACAATGACAAAAAAGGCTATTTGATACCGCTATATTCTGATGAAAATACTCAAATAGCGGGAAGTAATTCCGCTTTGGCTTACTATGTGGATAGTTATGGAGACAATTACGGGATTAAAACAGATGCTGATGCTATGCTCACCGCTATGACTTCTGATTTTGAAGCACATCCTGAATTGAAATCTGATTGGCAAGAAGCCTATTTAGACGTAGTCTATAAAAAAGATAAGGATCAAGGAAAAACGTTGATCGATGACTATTTAGATTCATTATCAGAAAAAAAAGATAAAACAGAAAAAGAGTATACGTCTATGATTCGCTATTATGCGATAACCGAGCAAACAGATAAATCTGATTCTATCAAGACTATTGCATTGGAACAATTCCCAAAAGGCACTACTGCTAACATGGCGATGCTGAACAAATTTCAAGCTGAAGGGGATTTAAAGAAAAAAGAAGACATTTTAAAAACCTACTCCGAAGCTAATCCGAAATTAGGAAACATAGGCAACTATATGGCCAGCAATATCGCAAGAGCTTATTTTGAAAAAAATGACATGGCAAATTTTGAAACATATGTCTCAATGGTAGATGACAACAGCTCAAGAGCGTCTACATTAAACAATTTGGCTTGGGACATGGCAGAAAAAGGTAACAATTTAAATGAAGCTGAAAAAATATCCAAAACATCGTTGGATTTGATCACTGCTCTTCAGGAAAATCCAACTGACAAACCAGACTATGTTACCCAAAAACAATACAAGAAAAATCTAGATTCTAACTACAGTATGTATGCGGATACCTATGCGCTTATCATGTTTAAACAGGGCAACATTAAAGAGGCGATTACTTATCAAGAAAAGGCGCACGACCCAAAAGCACGAGATACGGATGCCAACGAACGATATATTTTGTATTTAATGGCAGATAATCAATACGATGCGGTAACCAAAAAAGCCCAAGAATTCATCGAGTTGGGATATAGCAACGAAACTATAAAAGAAGCTTATAAAACGGCTTATGCTAAAACAAATCCTGATAGTACGAATTTAGACGAAAGATTAGCAACTATGGAAGCAACGGCAGTGAAGAATGCCATGGCCGACATCAAAAAATCAATGATAGATGAAGAAGCTCCAAAATTTGCACTAAAAGACATGGAAGGCAAGGAAGTATCTTTAGAATCATTAAAAGGAAAAATAGTGATATTGGATTTCTGGGCCACTTGGTGCGGACCTTGTAAAGCGTCCTTTCCGGGCATGCAAGAAGTGGTCACTAAATACAAGGATGATCCTAGCGTGGCACTGCTTTTTGTAGATACTTTTGAGAGAGGAGATGATAGAGAACAGAAAGTTGAGGATTTTATAAAGAAAAACAACTATACGTTTCATGTGGTTTATGATTCTGATGATAGCACGATCGCAGAACAATATGGAGTCAAAGGAATTCCGACCAAAGTAATTATTGGCCCTAACGGCAATATGAGATTTAAATCGGTTGGGTATAATGGATCCAACGACAAATTAGTCAAAGAAATGGACATGATGATTTCTGCGTTGAAATCATAATTGAAATAGCAGCAAAATAAAAAAAGCCAGTCTAATTAATTTTAGTTCGGCTTTTTTTTGTTTTTAAAGGTTTCTATTTACCATCGACAAAATCCTGCAAATAAGAAAATCGGTCGGTGAGTTTACCATTTTGGGTGATCTTGGCTCTTTTTAAAATGCCGCGTTCATCGTCATTGAAAAACGCTGGAATGACATTTTCCAAAAACATCTCTCCGAAACCTTCACTGGCATCTTTGGGAAGCTCGCAAGGTAAATTATCGACTGCCATCACTGTGATGGCATTTGGTGCATCAAAAGCGACTTCCGTTTCTGTCTTTGGATCATATCCATAAAAAGGATTTGCAATGGTCGATGGTTTTATAGTACTAGCCACAGGGCCATCGATATCACAACTGATGTCTGCAACTAAATTAATATTGAACTTTTTATGTTTTGCATCCTTACGAGAAAATAAATAGGGCGCATTGTTTCCATAAAAATGACCAGCGATAAACATATCCGTTTCCTTCGCATAAGGCATAAAGTTACTTTCATACCCTGTTGGGTCTTTATAAAATTCCCATTTCTCCCCCACTTTGCCGTCTTTTCGTTTGTTGTACTCCATGACATCGACCATGCAATAAACGGGTTCGGTAAATTTAGAAGTCAAATACAAAGCATCACTGACTTCCTTGATTTTTAAGTGGTCTAGAATTTCTTTGGCTCCCAAGGCTACTTTACCTGTTCCTGATAAGAGAATCTTTATGATTGGAAGATTGATTTTATCTAATTCGGACTTGACTTCAACCAAATCTTTTAAGATTTCGACTTTTGGCAACTTGAATAAATCATCCCTTAAGCCCAACGCCCTAAAGCCACTATATGCACCTACCAAACCTGCGTAACGACCAAAACCTATCAAACGAGCACCGCTTTTTTTGACGATGGTCTCATGGTCAAACATCTCAATATCCTTTTCGAGCATTGCCAAAAGGAGTTTACGATTGTAGGGTTGCTTTTTGATGGTGTGGGAGAAGAAAAAATACTTTTTGTTGGGTATTAAATTCTCAACTGGCACTTCTTTAACGCCGATCATGACGTCTGCATCGGAGACATCGTCGGTAACGGTAAATCCTGCCTCACGGTATGCTTCATCGGTAAAAATGCGGATATCGCTGGACTCTACTACAAATTCGGCTTGTGGAAATTGTAATTGGGCTTCAGCTAATTTGTCCGGCGAGAATACAACGCGGCGGTCTGGCGGATTTTTGCGCTCTTTAATGATGGCGAACTTCATATGCTGCGTATGGAATTTAGGAGTTTAGATGTTAGATTTTAATAGTATTAGTATAATCTTGATTATCCTATGGATGAAGGTTTGCAGATTATTCAAATACAAAATCGGTCTTATGTTACGAAAATAAGCCGATTTTTAGATTCTAGCAAAATATACTGAAAGTTAATCTGCGCGCTCTACTTCGCTTTCTGATTTCAATACGTGATCGCCATCTTCTTGCTCGATGTAAAGTGCTTTGTTTCCTTCTTCTCCATTTCTTGTTACTTCGTTGCCTTTAATGGTTTTTATGACTTTCTTGGTGTAGGTTTCTTTCACTTTTCCGGTTGCGGTGCCGTTGCCCCAACTCCATTTTACGTTTGTACCTTCTTTTATCATGGTTTTTGTTTTAAAATTAGGGAAATTTTGACAATTTGTCCAAAAGTAGCGTGAATTTATTGTGGAATGCTTTTTGCAATATGTTAGTTGGATTTATAAGGTTAGACCAAATTATTATTTAACTTTGCAAACTGCGTTAAGGATTAAGGCGATATCCTTTTTTGTTTTTCACAAAAAAGATAAAGCCGAAAGCCTGACCCTTTTTGGGTAACGCCCTTATAATTATTAAAATATCATCTGGGGTCGACTGGTTTTGACAGCGAGATTTATTGGATGGTAAGCACGTCGTGTAATGAAATTGAAACACGTAAAAGACTATTTCAACCTTTTAAACGGCGAGAATAACTACGCTTTAGCTGCATAATCTGAATCACAGTAAGATTGCGCTCATTCCTACTAGGTAGGAAGGCTAAATGTCTCTTGAAAGCCCTGGTCAGCGGCGGTCAGATTAGAGACATCGTAAAAGTTGACATAGGGAGTGAGGCGCTTTGACTCGCTCTTGAAACTAAAAAGATAAGGTGTAAGTGGGTTGTCTTTAACCAGCTTGCACTCGAAAACCCAAGAAAAGAATAAACGTGTAGAAAGCCTTTTGATGACTTGTTTGGACGAGAGTTCGATTCTCTCCGACTCCACTTATTGGGTATCAAAACCCACCAAAAACCCTGTAATCGTATGATTTACAGGGTTTTTTAATTATCTCCTTTTTAAATATTCTTTCTCTGAAAATATTTACTAAATACCAAGAACAAAACTCCACAAAGTAACCAAGCCGGTAGCGTCACAAAGGATAAAAACACATCAAATTGGATGGAGATAAAATAGAAGATTCCGAAGCTCATGGCCCAAGCTAAAATAACCGCTTTATTAAACTTAATATTTGCTTCTTCGGCATAGTTTTTTATGATTCCGAATTTCTTGTGAAAGAAATGTTCAAAGACGATAATGGCTCCAAAGGGCGCCAAAATGAATCCGTAAAGTGCTACAAATCCTAATAATTGCATCGCAAATGCGGGAAACAAACCAGCGATGGTCGCTATAGTACCCGCAATAATGGTAACCCAAAAAGTTGAAACTTTAGGCATGATTGCCTGAAATGCCAGTCCAGCTCTGTAAATTGTAGGGTTTGCTGTGGTCCATCCTGCCAGAACTACTGCAATAATTCCAAAGATTCCAATGGCGTTATAAGCTAAAGGTCCCGGTGCTACTGGAGGCGCTTCACCGTCTGATAAAAATGCCAGGGCTTCTGGGGATTTTAAATATACTGCATATAGCAGAGCGGCTGCAATCCAAGCCATATAATGACCTACATACATCCCTGCAGCAGTTGTCCAACCAGAGCTGGCTTTCTTTGCAAAACGGAAAACGGATAAATCGGACATACCCACATGCATTGCAGCATTGGCAAACCAAGACCAAATAACTACATGCCAAAAGGTAAATTTTATTTGTCCAGGGAATGGCTCTGACCCTTCTCCCCAAATATTCCAGAAATCTGAAAAGCTGGAAACACCCAATTGATTCATTGCCACTACACCACAAGCGATAAATGCCAAAACGATTATTGGTGACATCCAGTTGGCTGCTTTAGAAACGGTGTCGTACCCTTTAGATGCAATTAAAGAAATGACGGCACCTATTAAAATCACAATAATAATCCATGTAGCTCCATTGGGCATGGTGTCCGTCAATTTTGGCATTTCCATACCAAATGGAATTCCTACGGCAGTGGCGGAGACTGTAATCATTGCCCCTGCCAAAAAACAAAATAAAATACCGTTTGCAAGGTTATAAAAGGTCACTAATTTTTTGCCACAAATTTTTTCAAGTTGGAAATAAAGAGTCAATTTATTCTTCACTGCGATTTCGGCTGTCAAAAATCTCCAACTTAAAACTGCCAGAAGATTCCCAATTAATAATCCAATAATAAGGTCAAAAGCACTGACACCGGCAGTAAGAAATAAGGGGCCAATCATAAATTCAGTCCCTGCCGCATGTTCGCCTGCATACATGCCCAAAAAACTTGTCCAGCTCTTTAGTTTAGATTGTGGTACAGGCTCTCTTTCGAACTCTCCGCCTGCAATCACTTCTATTTCTTCACTTTCAATGCTAAACTGGCTCATACTATTTTTTAATTAGTTAGTTTTTTATTAAATGTTCAGGGAAATCTTCTACACGCTCGCAACACAATTGCTCCATCACTTGCTGTAATTCAGCCTTTAACAGACCTATCGTATGGTCGCCTCCTTTACTTCCTAAAGCAGATACACCATACATAAAACTACGCCCCATAAATGTAAATTTGGCGCCACTCGCCATGGCACGCGCGATGTCTGGTCCTGAACGCAGGCCACTGTCTACCATTACTTCAATTTGGTCTCCATATTTTTTTGCAATACGTTCTAAGGGTTTGATGGTTGATTCCCCTACATCCAACTGACGACCACCATGATTGGACACAATGACTCCGTCAATTCCAAGACGGATTGCTTCCTCAACATCGAGCTCATTCGCAACCCCTTTGAGAACGAGTTTACCTTTCCATAACTCTCGAATTGGTTTTATCTTCTCGGCATTTAGACGTCCAGAAAACGTTTGATCCATGAATTTACCCAATTGTTTTAAGCCCAGCCCTTTAGGCATATATGGCAAAAGATTTGCGAAACCGGGCTGGCCATATTTCAAGGTTTGTAAAGCCCAATTTGGTTTTCCCAATACCTGCAAAACATTGCTAATTGACATTTTAGGCGGCATTGCCAATCCATTTCTGATGTCTCTTGGTCGAAATCCAAAAGACGGCACATCACACAAAATGACCAAAACAGGACAGTGTGCCGCGGCAGCTCGATTGATAAGGTCATCTCTCAAAGAATCTTCCGTAGGATGGTATAATTGAAACCAAGCTTTGCCTTCCGTGAGTTCGCTTACGCGTTCGATACTGCTGGTGGTAACGGTACTTAAAACAAAAGGAATGTTGTGCTTGAAAGCAGATTTAGCTAAAATTTCAGCGGCGTTCGGCCACATCAATCCTTGCAATCCTACAGGCGCAATACCTACAGGTGCATCATATTCAATACCAAATAATTTAGTTCTCATGCTGGAACCAGCATGATTTCTCAAATACGTAGGCTTTAATTGTACTTCCCTTAACTCGGCCGTATTTCTTATCAAATTGACATCTTCATTACATCCACCATCCAAATATTCGAATGCAAATTTTGGGATACGTTGCTTGGCCCGATTTCTTAAATCGTCGATTGAAGGATAGGAAGTATTGAATTCTGAAGCCATGTCAAGTGTTTATTTTACGATGAAAGGAACGTGTTTTTTTAACGAATAATTACTCTTCAGGAATTTGGAATTCAATTTTGAATCCGAAATTGCAATAGCAGCTCCAAGAGCCGAACCCAAGGAAGAATCGGTGGTCCTTAATTTTTTATCCCTGAAATAATGTGACAATAATTTAATATAAACATCATTATCGCTGAAGCCGCCGTCGACATACAATCGCTTGATGTCTTCATTCTCAATGACTTTTTTTATACTTTTTATCTGAAGCAACACCAATTCCGTCATCAATTGATGGTAAGCGTGCTCATATTTCTCAAAAGGTATGCGTGTTTCTGAAGGCATGTCAACATCAACAATACTTTCCCATTTAAAATAATGTTCAAAATCCTTAATGATTTCAAAATAGCTATCATAGTCAAATTTGACAGTACGATGATAGTCTTCTGAAACTCCAAAATGCTTGTCCAATTTTTTCACTTGAAGTTTATATTCATTTCCAAGAAACAACCGTGTTGCCTTCACAGGTTTGCCATTGATTCGCATATAATTGATGGCTTCTTTGTCCTCGATATCATCCGAAATTGGTTTTTCAGCAAACGGATTGAAAGCGATACTCCAAGTACCAGTCGAAATCAAAATGAAATTTTTATTGACGCTTCGCACATAAGGTAACAAAGCCGCGGAGCTGTCGTGGATACCAACACCAATCTTGATGCGTTTACCGTTATAATTCATGTTGATGCTTGTCTCGGTGGAAACAATGGGTGGTAAAACTTTATTAAGCCCTTCTTGATAAATCCAATCATGATAATCTTTGGTGGCATAGTTCCACATGGCCGTATGACATCCGATACTTGTATATTCACTTAACGGAATACCTGTAAATACATAGCTTAAATATTGGGGTAAATGCAAAGAATATTTAATCTTATTGAAAATTTCAGGCTTTTCATTTTTCAACCAATACAACTGTAAACCAGAATTTAGCATGCTCAAATCGGCACAACCTGTGGTCTTTAGAAATGACTCTTTAGGTCCATAGGTTTTTAAAAAGGAATCAATTAAATTTTGCTTTAAAGGTTTTGTGTAGTTATATAAAGGGGTTAAAGGATTACCGTTTTCATCTAAATGGACAAAACTCGCACCATAGGTCGAAAAGTTAATGGCTTGTATATCATACTCATCAGAATCTAAAATACGATTGAAAACTTCTTTTAACCATGTTTGAAGCGCCTTCAAATCTTCGGTAGGATGACCGTCTTCGTCCTCGATTTCCTTAAAACTGATATATTCTTTATAAATTTCTTGATACGCTTCGTCAAACAAGAAAAACTTTTTGTTTGTCTTTCCAATATCAAAAACTGCCGTTGCCTTTTGCTTCATGTTTAATTATTCTTAAAGACCCGTAGCAACTGTGTGTTTACCTCTTTCTTGAATCAATTGATTTCTAACATCCAAAGTTCTGTAGGCAGAAATCGGATTCAAAGCTCCATTGCGGTTAAGTCTTGCTTTTTCCAATAATGGTCTGACATCTGTTCGGTACGCATCCTGAAGTAGTTCTTGACACTTCACAACATCATGGTTCAATTGTGCATCTTTCAATTGTGCGTGGTCAATCAACAAGGCTTTTGCATAGGCTTCTTGAATGGCTTCCAAAGACTGTAATAAATCTTCCAATGGGTCTTTTACATTATGACTGGCGTCAATCATCCAAGCCAAATCTGGGTTTTGCGGATTGTTTTTCATGCCATACACCAATTCGTTAAAAATCAAGAATAATGCATATGGTTTAATGCTTCCAACGGTGACATCATCATCACCATATTTACTGTCATTAAAATGAAATCCACCCAATTTACCTTTCAACATTAAAATAGAAACAATCTGTTCAATATTACTGTTTGGTAGATGATGGCCTAAATCGACCAACGAAAAAGCTTTTTCCCCACAAGCATTGGCTAACATAAATGATGTGCCCCAATCTTGAATGACTGTACTATAGAAATTAGGTTCGTATGGCTTGTATTCAATCAGTAGCTTCCAATCGTCAGGCAAACCTTTATAAATTGATTTTAGACTGTTTTCGGTATTAGTTAAAGCCGTTTGAAAATTGGATTGTCCAGGGAAACAAGACCCATCGGCCAACCAAACGGTCAAGCTCTTGGAACCCAATTTATTCCCGATGTCAATGACATTGAGGTTATGTTGTATGGCTTGTTGTCTGGAAGCTTCACTTGTATTGCTTAACGAGCCATATTTATAACTTTCTTGAGCATTTTTTTGGTCTTGAAACGTGTTGGAATTAACGGCATCAAATTTAATATCCAATGTTTTTGCCAAATCCTTAATCGCATTGTAATCGCTCGGAACATCCCAAGGAATATGAAGCGACACAGCACCTGCTGTTTGAGTCAACGAATGCAATAAACCAATATCTTGAATTTTCTGTTCTAAACTTGATGGTTCTCCATAAAATGAAAAACGACCAAAGCGCGTTCCTCCGGCACCTAATGCCCAACTTGGAATCGCTACTTGAAAATCAGATAATTTTTTCAGGAGTCCATTGACATCCACCCCTTTTTTTGATACCGTTTGTGATAAAAAATCGAATCGTTCTTGATGCGCGCTCAATTCTCTTTTATTGGATTCTTGGATATGGTCTTTGGATATGTTCATGAAAAATAAATTAAATAAACTTCCATAGAATTATATGGCACTATGGAAGTTTATGTGACTACTAACTCTTTAAAAATTACCTTACGAAGGCATTTGCCATCCCTCCATCTACATTGATAATGTTTCCTGTAGTTTTGTTCAGAATTCCTACCAGTGAGAAAACGCCATTGGCAATATCTTCTGGATATATGATTTCATTCAATAAATTTCGTTTGGCATAATGTGCAGGAAGTTCATCGACGGTAATTCCGTAGGCTTTTGCTCTACCTTCTGCCCAATCGCCTTCCCAAATCTTGCTGCCTACAATCACTCCATCTGGATTGACAATGTTGACGCGAATTTTATCTGCTCCCAACTCGGCAGCCAATAATCTCGCCATATGTTGCTGTGCGGCCTTTGCAGTTCCGTAGGCAACGTTGTTAGGTCCGGATACCAAGCCATTTTTACTGGCGATAGAAATAAAATCGCCACCGAGATTTTGCTTTCGCATAATAGCAACTGCTTGTTTAGCCAATTCAAATTGACCTTTGACCAAAATATTCTGTAAAATATCCCAATCTTTTTCTGTTGTTTCTTCAAGTGGTTTAGAAATGGCTAATCCGGCACTATGGACAACGATATCGACGCCACCAAATTCCAGACAGGCTTTTTTATAAGCTTTTTCAATGGATTCTTCTTTGGTTACATCACAAACAGCGTATGTTGAAACATCACGCTTATAGGTTTCGTTGGCTTCTTTCAGTCTGTCTTCAGCAATATCTGTCAACACCACATTAGCACCTTCTTCTGCCAATTTATCTGCAATTGCTTTACCGATGCCTCCGCCTGCTCCAGTCACAAATGCCACTTTTCGAGATAAGGGCTGTTCTTTTGGCATTCTCGATAATTTGGCTTCTTCCAATAACCAATATTCGATATCAAAAGCTTCCTGTCTTGGTAACGATGTGTATGAAGTTATCGCTTCCGCTCCTCGCATCACGTTGATGGCATTGACGTAAAATTCGTTTGCCACACGCGTGGTCTGTTTGTTTTTCGAGAAACTAAACATTCCCACACCTGGATAAATAATAATGACCGGATTTGGGTCGCGCATTGCAGGACTGTTGTCACGCTTACATTTATTGTAATAGGCTTCGTATTCTTTGCGGTATGCATCAAATGCAGGTTCCAATTTTTTAAGGATGGCATCTGTATCACTGACATCTTCATCAGTTTTTAAATCCAATACCAACGGTTGTATTTTTGTTCGT
>JBBSOJ010000097.1:0-10984 GCA_038259855.1 Flavobacteriales bacterium | reverse complement strand
TGTGGTGATTCTTGCACAGAAGAAGAATTTTCCATAAACAGACGCTGTGAATTTTTGATCTTGAAATAAGAATCGATTCGATCGCATAATAGTTTATTTTTGCAGCTGTTAAGTTTTGACAGAACAAATAAAAACAATACCAAAAATCATGGCAAATTTGAGATGCTTAATTCTTGATGCAGCGACTGGACATTATCAATCTTAATAAAAGATCAATTTAAATTGCGAATCGATTGCCTATTTTAGTTTTCAATTTTAAGTCTGCCATCCGATAACCACCTTCTGTACCATCCACAAAATGGATATGGTTTTCGTCTCGATCTTCAATGTAGCAGGACATAATGGACGCATGTGTGGCATGAAGTCCATAATATATTTTTCCATCGGCCTCCAAGGCATCCAGAAATAATTTCAATTTATTGATGTTCCGTTCTGTTCCGGCAAAGACGGTATTGATAGAACCATCCAACACCATGGTGTCCGATAATTGAGTCACGCGATACAAGTAATTCTTACCATTTTTAAAAAACTTGAAATAAAAGGATCCCAAATAAGTGATCAACCAATTCTGCAGTAAATAGCGTCTATTGAATTTTCCTAGTCGAGCATACATTTCTTTCCTCATTTTCTTAAAGGAATTGTCTAATTTCAATTTTTCAGTGGTGATTGGTGTTCGCTTCTTTAAATCACCGAATTGGTAATCGATTTCATCAAAGATCTTAATAAAAATGTCGGCTTGACTTTGATCTATTTCACAGTTTACCAGCAAGCAGATAATTTTTTTCTCGTCGATCAATGGATCTATTTCATCCCAGCGACACTCCATTCCCTGTAAATCTAAAGGTAAGTCACTTATTGACTGATCAACGCTACCTTTAAATTTTTTCCTTACCAATTGCTCTGCTACCTTAAGTCCATTCCCCAATATCACCGGTATTACCAAATAGTCATTGAGTCTTAATTTAGCAATACTAAAAGCCTTGGTAATCTTAAAGACGTCAGCCACTGTTACTGAACCAAATTGAAGCGATAAGTTGAGAGTTTTAAACACATGCTTCTTATAAGTATCCATCGCAGACATTATAGCAACCAAAATAGATTGTGGAACTATAAACGTAGCGCCACTTCCTCTAAAAAAATACGGTATCTGAAGTTGGGTATCGAGTGATTTAATTAAATTTAAAATAGTAATGATGCTACCTGTAGCCGCAATATTGGCATCATTATTCAATTCCTTATTAAAAACTGATGGATCTATCTCAACATCAACAATGACAATGCACCAATCGGCCGGTACAGTTACAAAGCAATCCTTATTTTTAAACAGATCCCTAATGGGCACGTTATTTGTAATTAGGGATTTATAAAATGTAGAAGTAGATATTTGCACTGGAGGAATTGATCTATAAAATATGCCGTAATATACGACATTTGATTAATTTTGTAGGCTATTGCCCAGCGACTCTTTATAGTTGACGTCATATTAATTTTATGAACATTTATATTGAAATAACGCTTTATATTGCAAGAGCACAGACGTTAAAGAATCTATTTTTTTTTAATTAAATTAGCAAGTGAAGCGCACCATTGCTTATGAAATTCATGAATTATTCCAATAACATTCACACTGTATGAAACTTTTTGTCAAATTTGACTTTACTCGTATTTGTACGCGCGTCATTGAAGAAAAACTATCAGAACTTAACGTTAAATACGCAATGTCAAGTTTTGGCGAAATAGATTTTTTAGAGACGGTTCCGAAAGAAACTTTAGAAACATTTCATAAAACGCTTAACCACTATGGTATTGAGGTGATTGAAAATCAAAAAATTATATTAATACAAAAATTGAAAGACGTCATTGTAGAAATGGTTTTTGATGAGAATACTGAAATCAATGTCAAAAGCTCCGTATATCTCTCTGAAAAGTTAGGTCATAGTTATGGTTATTTGTCTAATTTATTTTCAGAAGTCACTTATACTTCCATCGAGAATTTTATCATATTACAAAAAATCGAACGGACTAAATTATTAATGGCAAATACCGACTTATCTTTGACCGAAATTGCTTTTAAATTAAATTATTCGAGCGTCGCACATTTAAGTACCCAGTTTAAAAACACCACTGGTATTACCCCAACGACTTTCCAGCGAATTATTGCAAAACGAAGGGAATTGGCAAACAAAAAACAATAAACCCCTCTATGCAAGACGATTATACCCATGTAGTTTTAGCCGATGATGATGAAGATGACCGTTTGTTCTTCACAGAAGCGTTTGAAGAATTAAAATTAAAAACCAATGTTGAGACCTACAAAGATGGTCTGGCACTAATGGATGCTTTAAATGAACCAGAAACATTGCTTCCCAATATTCTTTTTTTAGATTTGAATATGCCAAAAAAATCAGGTTTGGAATGTTTGATAGAATTGAAAAAGAACGAAAAATTTAAAAACATCGCCATTGCCATCTACTCGACGTCTGCATCTGAAGAAGATATTGAAAACACCTTCGTTAACGGCGCCAATATTTATATCAAGAAACCAAATGATTTCAATACCCTGAAGAAGGTTCTGTCGGATGTGGTCACCATCAATTGGCAGTATCATACGAACGGATTAAACAAAGACAACTTTTTGTTACGATTATAATAATGCCCATAAGAAAGCTATACAAATCAGAACGTTTTTTAAGAGTCATCTTTGGCGCCTGCTTGTTTGTAGTACTTTGTATGGGCGGTCTTGCTTATAAATACATTCACGATTTATCGGGTTCCTTCAGATGGGTTGAACATACGTATGAAGTGCACCTCGAATTGGAAAACACCTTACTTCTTCTGAAAGACGCCGAGACGGTCGAACGCAATTTTTTAGTCTCGAAGGATTCTACCTATTTTGAGCCCTATGCTTCAATCCAACACGATTTAGATCAAAGTTTAAAAAGGTTACGCAACCTTGTTTCCGACAATCCCGTACAAATAGAAAACACCAAGGAACTTAAACTAAAAATTGAAAAACGGTTGGCGGCCCTGAATACAACCGCTGAATTTGTTAGAAATGGCACTTTTGACACTCCAGAATTTACGACATCTTTTAAACAGAGTGGGCAACTGATGCAAAGTGTTCGTTTTAAGATCAATGAAATGATCGCCCATGAAAAGGCTCTTTTAGATGTCCGTAGAAGCAGAAGCACCGAAAGCCTTTTCAACGCACCGCTTGTTGTTTATTATGTGTTGATACTTTCCCTAGTACTTCTATTATTGACCTACGGACAGATCAGTACCAATCTCAAAAAATTAAGGTCTAAAAACGAACTTTTAGAGACTTACAAAGAATCTACCACCCAATCTGAACTCGTGAGCAAGCATGGCAATTGGATTTGGCATATCGAGGATGACTCCTTTGAGTTTTCTGACAACCTGTATCGCCTTTTGGGTGAAGCGCCACAATCCTTTGAGTCAACTATGGCTAATTTTATGGAATTTGTACATCCAGAAGATTTGGATAGGTTAAAGGAACAAGTTTCCAAAATGATAGAAGAAGAGGATTTGCCATTCATTTATTACCGTATTATTCAGAAAAATGGCGCTATCAAACATTTTAAGGCTTATGGCAAGGTCTTAATTAGCACCGCTGGAGATCGAAGGCTTTTGGGCACGATTGCCGATATTACAGATGAGATCAAGAACTTTCGATTGGTCGAAGAGCGAAACCTGGAATTGGAGCGTAATAATAAGGAATTAGCCTCGTTTAATTATGTTGCCAGTCATGATTTGCAAGAACCACTTCGTAAAATTCAAACGTTTATTTCTCGATTAGAAACAAAAGAATCAGAAAATTTTTCCGAAAACGGAAAACTTTATGTAGAGCGCATCAAATCAGCTTCGGCAAGAATGCGTTCACTTATTGATGACTTGCTACAATTCTCAAGAACCAATAAGTCCGAGCAGTCTTTGGAAATCTCAAACATGAACATGCTGCTACAGTCAGCAAAGCAGGATTTGGTAGAAATCATTAATAAGAAAAAGGCCAAAATCACATCAGATGCTATTCCGCCGATGCGAGTTATACCCTTTCAGATACAACAACTCTTTCAAAATTTGATCAGTAACTCCTTAAAATATAGTCGTGAAGGTGTTGAAACGAAAATTCACATTGCTTACTCTAAAGTATCCGCTAAAGAGATCCCTGAAATAAAATCCACCACCTACAAGAATTACCATAACTTAACCATCAGTGACAATGGTATCGGATTCGACAAAGAATATTCAGAAAAGATTTTTGTGCTTTTTAATAGATTACACAATAAGAATGAATACACAGGCACTGGAATCGGACTTTCAATCTGCAAAAAAATCGTTGAAAACCATTACGGGTACATATTGGCAGAAGGCGATAAAGAAAAGGGAGCAACTTTCAAAATTTATCTTCCATTTACTTAGTCACTTAATTTTGAGCATTCTAATGAAACATCCGCACATTTTGTCGGATGTTTTTTTTTGCATTTATGGGAATCCTATAATCAATAGCTAAAATGCTGTAAGGTAAAATCATGGTTCTCTTCTGATCTTTGTAGTGTTGTTATTAATAACATACTAATACCAACATAAACAAATACAAAATGTTCCAAGATCTTAACATGAAGCTAATATTTTATACAGTATCCGTACTTATGGTTATTGCTTGGGCCTTAAGTTATTTTGTTTACTCCCTTACCACATCTGCACATATTTTATTAATAATAGCTTCCATTATAGGTTTTGCTGGACTCTATAGAAAAGAATAAATACGCTTGTGCATCACCCAATTATTAATAGCAATAATCAATTTGTCATGAAATCAATACTATTCTTATTTATAACATTTATAACTTTTTCAATACAATCTCAAACGGTTGAAGGTACATATTCCAACAAATGGGTTTCAAATTCAGGTGAAGGAATTCAATATACACTCACTCTAGAGGAAAATGAACAATTCATATTTGAATACGAACGTATGTATTTGGATGACAATATGAACAAAAAGTTAATTATAGAAGGAACTTGGAGTTTAGAAAACAATTTATTGGTTTTAGACACTGATGATGAAAGTGAAAAAGATAATATGATTGCGTCTGGTTTAGATTTAAATAAAGCTCGTTTTATAAGTCTTTCTCCGAGAAATCCAAAATTTAATTTAGTAAAACCATTGCTAAAATTTTATGAGTCTGAAGTGTTTTACGCTAAAGATATGGAGTTGGTAAAAACATCCTCTTCAGTATCTATTATTGAGTAAATCTTTCCATATAAAATTGCAATAGAAGTATTAGCTTCTATAATCATATAACATAATCCAAAAATTGTATAACGAGATAGATCGATTGCTGCCGTTTCTTTGTTATTATAATTCATCAAACAGCAAGATCATGCAAAACACACAAATCACACAACTGAAACAATACGCAAGAGTCGCGAGAACTTTCACAAAGTTAGTTACTAATAACTCCAATGCGCGAATAAAAGCATTGATTGCTAGACCTCAATAATTATTAAACACTAATTATTATAGATGTAACCAACATTTCAAATTACTAACCATTAAACACACCAATTATGATAGCCATTCAATCTAAAATAAACGATATTACAACATTCTTTAACAGCATTAAGAACGAAATTGGCGGCATATTAACGTCAAAAGGGAATGAAAATATGCTAACCTTAAATAGTGCAGTTGGTAATGGTACGATTAGATCCATTCAATTGGAAGGTGGTGTTTCTGTTTTGGAGTTTGATCTAAACGTTAGTGAGGATATTCAAGTCAATATCGAATCAACTTTAGGAACGCATGTAAATTTCATGTACTGTTCTAAAGGACAACTATTTCATTCATTTGATCAAGGTGATATCGTAAATAAAATTGAAACATTTCAAACTAGTATTATTTCTAATGTAGTGTCCTCTACGAATACTATGTTACTGAAAAAAGATGTTCAAACTGTTGCAACACTTATCAGTGTAGATACGGAATTTCAATCACAAGAAGTTTCAAAATTAACAGATCAATTGAAACATACATTTTTACATAAAACGGATAAAGATTATCTTTATATAGGCTCTTATAATTTAAAAATCGCTGAAACAATCAAGCAATTGCAAGCCGTTAAACAAGAAGGATTGGTTAGAACTCTGTTGACTAAAGGATTTGTAAATGTCATATTGGCTCTTGAGATCGAACAACATAACAAGGATCTTGAAAATTCTGAATTGGCGAGTATTACTCTAACAAAAACAGAAATGGTTGCAATAGAGAATTTGATGGAATACATCGACAAGCATCCTGATTTAGACCATAAAGTTGACAATTTAACGAATAGGGTAGGTTTGTCTGCTGCAAAGGTTCAGGAAGGCTTTAAATTTAAGCATGGTTTGACTGTGTGTGAATATATCAGATATGTACGATTGACAAAGTCTGAAGAGTTAATCTCAAATACTGATTTGAATATTTCAGAAATAGTGTATAGTCTAGGATTTACTAGTAGAAGTTATTTCTCCAAAATTTTCAAACAACGTTTTGATTGTTCTCCAAGTGATTACAAGAAAAATAAGTTAGCTGTATCAGCATAATATATATCAGAATTCACATCTCAAATGATATGAATTTAAAAAAAAGCTCCAATTTTATTGGAGCTTTTTTTTGTCGTGATCGCTGGACTATTTACTCATTATGAATCCTAAATAGTAATCTTGTTCGCTTATTTCAGTTCTAATTGTATCGTATTATAAACCTCTTGGATTCTTTCTTTTCCATAGACCCTTTCTAAATGCTTGATTGTAAAATGTGCCGTCGCCATTTTTTGAAAATGCTCCACAAACACATAATTTAAGGCGCCTCCACCTGCTGCCCCAATCACTGGAACTGCCTGTGCCAGAAATTTTTCCGATAATAAGATGCTCATTCGTGCTGCGATCTTATTTATAAAATTAGATATGGCGTTTGATCCGATGGCACTTGCACTTTTTACCATGGTTTCTAATGTGGTCTTAACCGTGGAAGCAGTAGCTTTTTTTAAGGATGCCGAAAGCGCGACTCTTGTACCGTAATATGTCGAGTCAATATCATCATCGTTTACACTTGAACCACCCAATGCAAAGACCTCCAAGCACGCCAATTGTCCATCAAGCGAATAGATATCCTCTCCTTTACTACGAGCAATATCCATAATCGTTCGCATCATAAATTTGGTGGTCAACGCCAACTCTGAAGCAAAGATCGCGGTACCGAAACCTGTAGTGGATCCAAAAAAACCGCTCAGAGCACCCGAACTCGTTACAATGGCTTTATACGTTAGATTGGAGGGTTGTTTAAATTCCTTATTCTTTTGAATGGTGAGCAGGTTTGCCTTCACCAAGGTCATTAGAGTGTTTTCGGTTATCTTTTCCAGTTTAGTCAACACATTTGCTGGAATATATTTAATGCCTGACTCGAGCGCATTCCCAATAACATTGACATTCCGTATGGCCCAGCCAAGCTGAACCATGTTTTTTTTAGCCTCAATCAAGGCGGCCATATCGTCTGGTAATATCGGATTTTCTATTTGATTATCCATTTTATTTAAGTTCATTCAGTAGTAAATTTATTTGACATCTCGAACACATCTAAAACCAACATGTTGCATTCCGGAATCAGGACTCAATCGCATACGTCGTGCATTTCTAAAACCAGAACACCAACTATCATTGCACAAAAACGAGCCTCCTCTCACCACCTTACTTGTTGCGCGATTATTATGAACCTCAACAGTTTGCTCTGGACCTATAGGATTAACGCTCACATCAAAGCTGGATCTTTGTTTATAATAATAGTCGGCACCGTACCAGTCCAACGTCCACTCCCACACGTTTCCCACAATATCATATAACCCAAATGCATTGGGAGGAAACGATTTTACAGGTGCAGTAAATTCATAACCATCTAAACTAGTGTTGACATAAGGAAAATTTCCCTGTAAAAAATTACCTCTGTTAGCAGTATCATCAAGGACGTCATTCCCCCAAGGATAAAGCGTATTTTCAACACCTCCACGCATGGCATATTCGTACTCTGCCTCTGTTGGTAATCGTTTATTCATCCACTTGGCATAAGCCATAGCATCATACCAAGATACCTGTGTTACGGGCAGATTCATTAACTCAATTAGATCGTTCTCATTGCCATTTGGATTCATCCAATTTACACCTTTTTGAAATATCCACCAATTTAGCAAATCATCCGTTGCTGTGTCTTTCGATGGATACTGAAACAGAAGGCCTCCCGCCTTGAGAGACTCCTCATTAGGCTTTGGAGTGCCCTCCGGTACTTGTTGTTTAAGATCTTCCCAATCGATGTCGTATTCCGCAACTGTTTTATATCCTGTTGCTTTCACAAAAGCCATAAACTGAGCTACGGTGACCTCATGTTCATCCATATAAAAATCAGACACAGTCACCTCGTGTTTCGGAAATTCATCAGCTTGAGACAAGGCTGTCGAAGGCAATAAATTGGGCTTTTTTGGCACATCGCCACCCATATTATATGTTCCGCCGTTGATCAAAACCATTCCAAAAGTATCCATCAGCAAGCTGGCATTAGGTTGAATGTCATCAATTTGTTTTAAGAACTTATTTTGTAGATACTGCTTCCCCTTTAAAGAATCAGACGGTACATAACAGTACAGTGTCGCAGACGCCTCGACAAAAACAGCATTGCCCTTATTTTTTTTGCACGACACCATCATAACCAAACAGATTATTAAACAGTGATTTATATAGCCGTTTCTCATCTTTCTTTTAGAAATATCTGCTTGCATTTTTCAAATCGGAGTCTATCATAAAAATAAGATTTCTTTCTTTTGATGCCGTATGAAAAAGATAATCTTTCAAAAGTCAAAATTTTTAAAAGCTAGGTTTCAGTATTTTATTGAATGCCTAAAATCACAGTAACGTTTTATAATCCTAAAAACGTTGAAACTTCAAGTCCCACATGATTGATTTTTAGATTAGAGCTACTCACTAAAAATCTCTTAAAAACATTAATTGAATTATCTTTGACTCAACTTATGGATTCACTCACACAAATCGTTTTAGGTGCCGCAGTTGGCGAAGTCGTTTTAGGCAGAAAAGTAGGCAACAAAGCACTATTATATGGAGCAATTGCAGGTACGATCCCTGATTTGGATGTTCTCGCTTCTTATTTCACAGATACTGTTAATGCTTTGGAATTTCATAGGGGCTTTACACATTCCATTTTGTTTTCTGTTCTTTTTGCGCCTCTTTTCGGTTGGATCGTGTCGCGCTATGAAACGTATAAAGACTTTAAAGGTTGGTCATGGCTATTCTTTTGGGCATTTTTTACCCACCCGATTCTTGATGCATTCACCACTTGGGGAACACAGTTATTTTATCCATTTACGGAGCGATTGGCTTTTAAAACCATCTTTGTGATTGATCCGCTTTATACAGTTCCGTTTTTGATCTGTGTGATTTTAGTACTGTTTCAAAAGAGGACCTCCCAGAAAAGACGTGTTTATAATAGGATGGGGTTGATTTTGAGTACTTCCTATTTAGCGATGACTTGTTTTCTGAAATGGATTGCTCATACAACATTTGAAGATGCGTTAGCTATTCAACATATTAGTTATGAACAAATAGATACAAGACCAAGTCCGCTTAACACGATTTTGTGGAACGCTAACGTAGAAACTAAAGATTCCTATTTATTAGCAGATTATTCATTTTTTGATACGCAACCCATTCGTTTTACAGCTTACCAGAAAAACCATGAACTACTCGGTGACCTCATCCAAAATGAAAAGGTAACACAAATGATTTCCATCTCTGAAGGTTGGTATACGATCATTAAAAATGATGAAGAGCTTTTTTATAATGACTTAAGATTTGGTTTAATGGATTTGACAGAAGGTTCGCAAAATTTCGTGTTCCAGTATCAAATTGTAACAGATGCAAATGGAAATGTACAATTCGTTGAACAAGAAAAGGATAATATGGATGGTAAAAAATTACTGGTTGATTTGTGGGATCGGCTTAAGGGGAATTGATTTTGAAGTTAATTAATTTGATTTAAAATTTAGGATTTACTTCCCGATATGATAATTTATTCTCGTACTTCAATTTAATTGAACACCTTATGTTTCATCACCCCTATAGAAACAGTATGGCTTTTCAATTTTATATATAGGAAGAATGCTTTATTTAACATGATTTTCAAATAAGTATACAACGACTTCATTTATAGGATGAATGATAATCCACTAAAAAGGAAAACTCGAACTGTCGAATTTTCCTTTCTCAATTGAAAAATAGCATCTCGTTAAATCCTCGCCTGATAAGTAAACAGATTGTAATATCGTCCTTCTGTTGCAATCAGTTCCTCGTGGGTTCCTTGTTCTGCAATGCGTCCGTTTTCTATGACCAAAATTTGGTCTGCTTTTCTAATGGTGCTTAAACGGTGTGCGATAACAAACGTTGTTCTTCCTTTGGTCAATTCTGACAAACTTTTTTGAATCAAGGCTTCACTTTCCGTATCAAGATTGGAAGTGGCTTCATCTAAAATCAATATTTTTGGGTTTGCCAAAACTGCTCTAGCAATCGCAATACGTTGACGTTGGCCACCAGATAATTTCACGCCTCGCTCGCCAATTAACGTATCTAGACCGTCTTCAAATCGGTCGGTAAATTCGTTTACATAGGCTGCATTTACTGCATCCTTCAATTCTTCTTCGGTCGCATTTGGTCTTGGAAATAAGATGTTTTGCCGAATGGTGCCTTCAAAAAGAAATTCATCCTGTAACACAACTCCAAGATGTTTCCTGAAACTATTCAGATTGACTTTTGCTATATCTTGCCCGTCGACGGTAATGGTTCCTGATTGCGGATTTAAAAACGTTGCTGCCAATCCTGCAATCGTACTTTTCCCAGAACCTGAACTTCCCACCAAGGCAATGAC
>JBBSOJ010000096.1:0-11005 GCA_038259855.1 Flavobacteriales bacterium | reverse complement strand
TATATTTTAATCAACGAAAATTCAGCTTCCGCCAGTGAAATTGTTGCTGGAGCGCTACAGGATAATGATAAAGGCACCATTGTGGGGCGTCGTAGTTACGGTAAAGGATTGGTGCAACGTGAAATGGCTTTAGGAGATGGTAGTGCCGTCAGATTGACCGTTTCGCGCTATTATACCCCAACGGGTCGCTCTATTCAACGACCGTATGAAAATGGTAAAAGCGACGATTATTATAATGATTACCATAAGCGTTTGACCAATGATGAATTGAGGGATGAAGCCAACATAAAGGTGGCGGATTCGCTGAAATTCAAAACCCCAAAAGGGAAAGTGGTCTATGGAGGTGGTGGTATTATACCAGATATTTTCGTACCGGTGAGTGAGCATTTTCAGAATGAAACCATCAGTTATATCCAGAGTCGTGGATACATCAATTACTTCGTATTTGAAGAATTAGATAAAGATCGATTGGCTTTTAACGGCATCACGCGACATGATTTTATTACTAATTATGAAGTCAGTGATGACATTGTAGTGCGTTTTCAAGATTATTTGAGCGACAAGGAGCGTGTTAAAATTACATTTGTTGCCTATAACAAAGAAATAAAGCAATTGATTAAAGCCGCTTTGGCAGATCAGCTTTTCAATCATGATACCTACCAAGAAATTGTAAACTCAACCGACACTATGATAGATGAGGTGATAAAATTGAGCAAAGGTTTATAATTTATACCTTATCATGAACGTGGGTATCGGTACCATCATTCCATAATGTCAGAATATCAGTAGCCACTTGAGCGCCACTGCCAGCCGCAATAGCAAACTGACTGCGTCCACCAGCAAGCGTTCCTGCAACGTACAATCCGCTGGTAATGACATGATCGTGATTCTTCAGCCAAATGCGTTCTTTTACTTCTTCTGCTTTCGGATGCGCTTCAATATACATTTCCAATCCTTTGATGTTTATAAGATTAGAGTAGCCAACGGCTATAACCACTACCTTGGATGTGTACATGGATTTATTGGTGACAACGGTAAATTGATTATCTTGAGCGGTGAGCTCTATCACCTTTTCCTTTTCAATTTGAACGACATGTGGATAGAGTGTTGCCAACTGCGTTTTACCGGTTTCTAGGATGGATTTCCCAGTAGTGCCTGGCGACAATCCCAACATGTTATTAAAAATGGCGTTTTGCAAGTGAGATGTCTTTTGATGCACTAAAATGCCAATTTTTTTATCTTGGGCATAAGGTTTGTTCTCCGCAGAACCCAAAACTAAAGCGCATGATAAGCCGGCAGCGCCACCTCCTATGATAAGCGCATCAAACATTATTTGTATTTTTTAGAAAGTGTCTCTATTTTTTTGGAGACATGCAAAATTTGAAGAAGTGCTATGGCACATAAGGACGCTAATATGACAATAAATGCTGTCATACTTTCACCTTCAAAAAGCGCCTTAAAATCTAGTTTGGTAGCATTGAAGATAATGAGTCCTAAAGCGATGACAGATAAAACAATGGTTACTATTTTCATTTTGAATGATTTAAGATAGTTCAAATAAAGCCTTAATATTATGGGCAAATAATTTTACAGCGATGGCTAGAAGAATGACGCCAAACACCTTGCGGATTATGCTGATGCCATTAGGGCCTAAAAAGCGCTCAATTCTAGCGGATGTTTTTAATACTATAAAGATAATAAGAACATTCAGAATAACCGCAACAATGATATTCTCTAATCTAAATTCTGCTCTTAAGGACAGTAATGTTGTTAAACTCCCTGGGCCTGCAATCAAGGGGAAAGCCAAAGGAAAAACAGATGCCGTGGATAGGTCTGTCTCCTCATGCTTATAAAGTGTAATTCCCAAAATCATTTCTAGCGCAATAAAGAACAGGATAAAAGCACCAGCGACGGCAAATGAATTCACACCAATTCCGACAAGCGATAAGATGTTCTGTCCCAAAAAGAGAAACAATATTAAGATAACACCCGCGATAATCGATGCCTTCTCGCTCTGAATATGACCCACTTTCTTGCGCAAGTCTATGATAATTGGGATATTTCCAATTATATCGATCACTGCAAAAAGAATCATAAAGGCAGTAAATATTTCTTTGAAATTGAGTTCCATATCCTGGATTTAAATTTTTTGCAAAAATAGTTTTTTAATGGGGATGTAAGGCGTTAAATGTTAGTTAAGTTATGGTGACTTTTTTTTGTGAATCTAGGTTAGAAAACAGATCATTTTGGGTGCTGACTAATTTTAAGTTCGCATTTTTTTAATCCTAAATTTAGAATTATTTTTGCAACATGTTTCAACTAGGAAAAACCATTGTCTCTGAAGATATTATAAAAAAGGATTTTGTCTGTAATCTTTCTGCATGTAAAGGTGCATGCTGCGTTGATGGGGATGCCGGAGCTCCACTAGAATTGGAGGAAACAAAAATACTTCAAGATATTTATCCCAAAATCAAACCCTTCCTTCGAAAGGCTGGAATTGAAGCGATCGAAGCGCAAGGAACCTTCACCACCAACGATTTTGGCGAACATGAAACGCCTTTGATCAATGGCGCTGATTGTGCCTACGTTATCTTTGATGCTAAAAAAACAGCACTCTGTGCCATTGAGGAAGCCTACAATCAAGGTGTAATTGACTGGAAAAAACCAGTCTCTTGTCATTTGTATCCGGTAAGAGTTAAGGATTACACCGAATTTTCTGCCGTTAATTATCATAAATGGGAAATTTGTGACGATGCCTGTACGTTAGGCAAAGAACTTCAGGTGCCTGTTTACAAGTTTGTTAAGCAAGCGTTGATCCGTAAGTTTGGTGAAGATTGGTATATGGAATTGGAAAAAGTTGCTGAAAAATATCGCTAGAGCTAGTTAAGCAATCTTTAGAGCGATCGCATGAATGGGTATACGAACTTCGATTCTGGTGCCAGAAGCCTTACCATTGGGATCATGCAAATCTTCAATATGGATTTTATAATCTGTCGTAAATGCTTTTGAGAAATTCACCAATCGCGCTTTGGTAATGGCGATTCCAACTGATTTTCGTTTGAGAACCTTGTTTTTATTGATACGTTCAGATTCTGCACGTCCGATGCCGTTATCTGTGATTGAGATATTAATATAGTCCTCCGAAGGTTTAGAGATTTTCAGCACAATCTGCTTATCATCTTTTTTCGAAGACAAGCCATGCCACAGGGCATTTTCTAAAAATGGTTGGAGGATCAGCGACGGAACTCTGATGCTCGTGGTGTTAATGTTCGAATCCACTTCTACCTGAAAATTAATTTCGTTTGAAAATCGAATATTTTCAATATTCATATAGAGTTTCATGGTGTCGAGCTCATCATCCAGCGTCATTTCTTTTTCGGTGGAGGCAATCAGAATTTTACGGATCAACTTCGAGAATTTATTGAGATAATACACCGCATTCTCCTTTTCATTATTGATGATATATAGTTTAATGGAATTGAGCGAATTGAAAATAAAATGAGGATTCATTTGGCTTCGAAGCATGTCTTGTTCCAACATCAGGATTTCTTTTTCTTGCTTTAGCTGCTTGTTCCTATTAAATGCCAGTACCAAGCCTGCGAGAACAAACAATCCCAAAAGCGTTAACCAAAAGATTTTTTGGTTACGCTCCAATTTAAATTTTACAAGTTCATTCTCACTGGCCAAAGCTTCAATTTCTTCGTTTTTAGCTTCATTCTCGTATTGAATGATAATTTCGCTGACGTATTGCATATTACGCTCGTTGAATATGGTTTTTTCCAATTCAATGGCTTTCTTGTATTGCGCAAATGCTTTTTCGGTATCGCCCGTTTTGGTATAAAGATCAGATAACTTATAGCTCGATTCTACAATGGCTGTTTTTAGCCCATAATTCTCTGCAATGCTTTGAGCTTTTGCTAAATTTTGCTCTGCGTAAGTATAAGAGCCCATTTCCATTTGCACCCATCCAAGATTGGTGTAGGAATAAGAAAGATAGAATTGGTCATTTAATTTTACAGCCTTTTTTACGGCTTCTTCTATGATGACTTTTGCATCGGCAAATTTTCCTTGTTTGATGTATATTTGCCCTATACTGTTGTAGCAGATCATACGGCCGACTTCAGAATCTATCTGATTGTTATAATTTAGGGAACGTTTATAGTTTTTCAAAGCCAAATCCAATTCGCCTAAAGATTCATCCGCGAACCCCAAGTTTTGATAATTTATAGCAAGCCCCAATCGATTATTGCTTGACTTTTCGATGGCCAAAGATTTTTCAAACTGTTTGATGGCCAGGTCGTAGAGTTTCAAGGTGAGATAAATATTGCCCATGCTATTCTGGGAAACCGCGATGCTAATTTTGAGTGTTTCAGATTTGTAGTCTTCATTTTTAGCGATTTCGAGCGCTTTTTTGTGATAGTCCAATGCAGGTTTAATAATGTCCATCCTACGATAAATCACACCAATCATGTTAAGGCTTATGACTTCCAAATCGATGTGATTTGCAAGCTTTGACAGCTCAAAGGCCTTTTTATGGGCTTCTAGCGCTTTCTCATAATAAGAGATATCCCGATAGATAATGCCTATTTCGTTTAGGGCATATGCTTCTGCTTCTAGGTAATTGTTTTTTTTGGCCTTGTCCCGAAGTATTTTCATTTTGAGACTATCAGTTTTGAAATCTTGAAAAAAGGAATCAATTTTGGAATACATAGTTGGCCTTTTCTTTAAAAGACTATTCAAGTTTTTATTGAATGCAATATCATTGACATTCTGTGCTTTTAAGGGCGTTGTAAATGTTAGTGATAGACAAAGACATAATAATATTAAAAATTGGTATGGTGAGGCTGATTTAGAGAGTTGTAGATACATATGCTTAATTACAACTTTTCTAGAAAATCTGATTTTCGTTGTCTTGCCACCGGGATTTTATGGTTTGATTCCATGATGACATAACCTTCATTTTTTATAAATTCTTTGATTTTATTAAGATTGATTATAAAAGAATTATGGATTCTAAAAAAACAGTGCTCTGGCAAAAGTTCGTTCACCTCTTTTAGTTTTTTTGTAATCAGCACATGTTGCCCATCCGTTTTTACGATGGTACAATAATTACCATCCGACTCAACGAATACAATGTCTCCGATATTGAGAAAAAGAAGTTTTCCGTCAGTATTGATGACAATTTTTTTCTGTTCAAATTTTGAATGATAATTTAAAAGCACCTCCTCAATTTTGGTTGAATTGTAGTATTTGGCGTTATGCTTCTTTATTTTTTTAATTGTTTCTGCCAAGTCATCAGAATCAATCGGCTTTAAAAGATAATCAATGGCGTCATGTTTTAGGGCCTTTATTGCGAATTCATTATAAGCTGTTGTAATGATCACTGCGTAATCTTGCGATTTTAACTTTTCAAGAAATTGAAATCCATCCATGGTCGGCATTTGAATATCCAAGAACAAACAGTCTGGTGCATGAAGTTCAAGGTATTCAATAGCGTCCTCTGGATCTGTAAAGGTCTCAATTACCTCAATCTCGTCGCTAAATTGGGCCAGTTCCCATGATAAACTTTGGATAGCTCTAGATTCGTCGTCAACAATAACTGCTTTTATCATAGGATTAAATATACTAAGATAGATGAAAGGGAGTGATTACAATTGTGTAGTAAGTCAATTTTTCTGTGTTTTGGGTCGTATTTGAGAAACAATCAAACAACTTACAATTGATTTTAACAAGTTTCCGGGGCATCAGTTTATATCATATGACCAATTATACCGAATTTTATACCATCTATACAAATGTCTTAAGGGTTGGAAAAAAATTAATGCATATTTGCTATAGAATTAGAACCTTATTAAAAATACATAAAGTAAAAGTGATCGTGGGGATTCACTTTAAATTTGATTAAATGCTATTAATCGACGGGAGAGTCAGGACTAACGTCCTGACTTTTTTTTTCAACTTTGTGCAGCACTTTTTTAATTTGTTTAGTTAATTTTTAGGGTAAAAAAGAGAGTTTTGTGACTCTCTTTTTTTGTGTTATATATCGAAGCAAAAAATAATACAAATAAACCTTTTTATGAGTCAATATTTACGCTATTTTATAGCATAATTAAGTTCGATCTATTTTTTAATATGTTGATTTTTAAATAGTTGAATTGAAATGTTAAAAAAACGCTTGAAACATCGATAAACACTGCGTTGTTAAAAACTTGTTGACATTGTTTATAAAAATGCCATTGGTTTTCGACCATATTTTTGAATCTTTGTTAGTCCCATAAAGAATCAATCTTTTTGTTTAATTTTTCCATTAAAAAACACTCAATAATGTCTCAAACAACAGAACCAATATTACAAGAAAACAAAAATCGTTTTGTCATTTTTCCTATCCAGCACCATGATATTTGGGAATGGTATAAAAAATCGGAAGCTAGTTTTTGGACTGCTGAAGAAATTGATCTGCACCAAGATTTAGCTGATTGGAAAAATAAACTCAACGACGATGAGCGTTATTTTATAAAACATATTTTGGCCTTTTTTGCGGCGAGCGATGGTATTGTCAATGAAAACTTGGCTGAAAATTTTGTGAACGAAGTACAGTACAGCGAAGCGAAATTTTTCTATGGCTTCCAAATTATGATGGAAAATATTCATAGTGAAACGTATTCATTGTTGATCGATACCTACGTAAAAGACGAAGATGAAAAAGACAAGTTATTCAATGCCTTGGATAATTTTCCTGCCATCAAGAAAAAAGCAGACTGGGCTTTAAAATGGATTGAATCTGATTCATTCGCAGAGCGTTTGATTGCCTTTGCTGCTGTTGAAGGTATTTTCTTTTCTGGAGCGTTCTGTTCTATCTTTTGGTTAAAAAAGCGCGGATTGATGCCAGGTTTGACTTTTTCAAATGAATTGATTTCAAGAGATGAAGGGGTGCATTGCGATTTTGCAGTGCATTTGCATAACAAACATTTAGTAAATAAAGTCCCAAAAAGCCGTATCAGAGAAATTTTGATTGATGCTCTTGATATTGAAAGAGAATTTATCACCGAGTCGCTTCCTGCAAGTTTAATTGGTATGAATTCTAAATTGATGTCTCAATATTTGGAATTTGTAACTGATAGATTGTTGACCGAGCTAGATTGCGAAAAAGAATATAATACTGCGAATCCATTTGATTTTATGGACATGATTTCCCTTCAAGGAAAAACGAACTTCTTTGAGAAACGCGTTTCGGAATATCAAAAAGCGGGTGTGATGAACAAGGAGGAAGAAAAAGATAAATTTAGCTTTGATGCTGATTTCTAAAAAAGAGCCTTTAAATAGTTGATTGATTTCAATATGTTTAAGAGTCAAATTAATTAACCGTAACGATTTAATTTTATTGTGAATAACGGATTCCGAACCATCGGGACATGTGTCTTTGACCTTAAAATTAAGTATCCATTATAATAAATAACCCTATTTTCTGAATGAAAGGTGCGTTCAGAAAAGATTAAAAACGTGTAAAGAGATATGTATGTAGTTAAAAGAGACGGCCATAGAGAGCCAATGATGTTTGATAAAATCACTGCAAGAGTTCGTAAATTATGTTACGGCTTAAACGAACTTGTAGATCCTGTGAAAGTTGCCATGAGGGTGATTGAAGGTTTGTATGATGGCGTCACCACAAGTGAATTGGATAATTTAGCAGCAGAAATAGCGGCGACTATGACCACGGCCCATCCTGATTATGCCCGTCTGGCTGCACGGATTTCAGTATCTAATTTGCATAAAAACACCAAAAAATCTTTCAGTGATGTCATGGAAGATTTGTACAGTTACGTCAATCCTCGTACAAACAAAAAGGCACCACTACTGGCAGATGATGTCTATGAAGTCATTATGGCCAATAAAGAAAAACTGGATTCCACTATTATTTATAACCGTGATTTCGGTTATGATTACTTCGGTTTTAAAACCTTAGAGCGCTCTTATTTATTAAAATTAAATGGTGCCATTGCCGAACGCCCACAACATATGTTGATGCGGGTCGCCATTGGAATTCACCTGAATGACCTGGATGCTGCGATTGAGACCTATGAGTTGATGTCCAAAAAATATTTTACACACGCCACACCGACACTTTTTAATGCGGGAACACCAAAACCTCAAATGTCATCGTGCTTTCTTTTAACCATGAAGGACGATAGCATCGATGGTATTTATGACACCTTAAAACAAACGGCGAGAATTTCACAATCTGCCGGTGGTATAGGGTTGGCTATTCATAACATTCGTGCTACTGGGAGTTATATTGCTGGCACCAACGGTACTTCAAACGGTATTGTTCCAATGCTTCAAGTGTTCAATGATACAGCGCGTTATGTAGATCAAGGAGGAGGAAAGCGTAAAGGTAGTTTTGCTATTTATATAGAAACATGGCATGCCGATATTTTTGATTTTCTAGATTTGAAGAAAAATCATGGTAAGGAAGAAATGCGCGCACGCGACTTGTTCTATGCGATGTGGATTTCAGATTTATTTATGGAGCGTGTACAGGAAAATGGTCCATGGACCTTAATGTGTCCAAACGAATGTCCTGGCTTGTCCGATGTGCACAGTGAAGCGTTTGAAGCATTATATATAAAATATGAAGCTGAAGGAAAGGGTCGTAAAACAATCAAGGCAAGAGAGCTTTGGGAGAAAATATTGGAATCTCAAATTGAGACTGGTACGCCTTATATGTTGTATAAAGATGCTGCCAATCGTAAGTCGAACCAAAAGAATTTAGGAACGATCCGCTCGTCTAACTTATGTACAGAGATCATGGAGTATACATCTCCTGACGAGGTTGCTGTCTGTAACTTGGCCTCTATCGCTTTACCGATGTTCATCAAGAATGGTGAATTTGATCACAAGGAATTGTTTAAGATCACCAAGCGTGTTACCAAAAACTTAAACAGGGTCATTGATAGAAATTATTACCCTGTAAAGGAAGCTAAAAACAGTAATATGCGCCATAGACCGATCGGTTTGGGTGTGCAAGGATTGGCGGATGCATTCATCATGTTGAGAATGCCTTTTACCAGTGATGAAGCAAAAAAATTAAATCAAGAGATATTTGAAACGCTTTATTTCGCTGCTGTGACCGCCAGTATGGAAGAAGCTCAAAATGATGGTCCTTACGAATCTTATAAAGGCTCGCCAATCAGCCAAGGAGACTTTCAACATAATCTTTGGGGAATTAAGGATGATGAATTGAGTGGCCGATGGGACTGGGCGAAGTTGCGTACCGAAGTTCAAAAACATGGTGTTCGAAACTCATTGCTGGTAGCACCAATGCCAACAGCCAGTACCTCACAGATTCTTGGAAACAACGAATGTTTTGAACCTTATACATCCAATATCTATACCCGTCGTGTATTGTCAGGCGAATTCATCATCGTCAACAAGCACTTGCTTGAAGATTTAGTCGAATTAGGCCTTTGGAATGATAGTTTGAAGCAAGAAATCATGAGAGCGAACGGTTCCATTCAGGGTGTTGAGAATATTCCACAAGATATTAAGGAATTGTATAAAACGGTTTGGGAATTAAGTATGAAAGATATTATCGACATGTCTCGTCATAGAGGTTATTTCATTGATCAATCACAATCGTTGAACTTATTCTTGGAAGGTGCCACTATGGCAAAATTAACGTCGATGCATTTTTACGCATGGAAGAGCGGTCTTAAAACAGGGATGTATTATTTAAGAACAAAGAGTGCGGTTGATGCCATTAAGTTTACATTAGATAACTCAAAGAAAGCAGAACCACTTTTAGAAGTGTCTGAAGTAGCGGAACCGGTAGCAGTGGACCAGGCGCTTGTAAATAAGCAAGCACAAGCCGCTAAAACGGCTGCTAAATTTGCAAAGGAAAATGCGGAGGTTGAGCCGATGTCTGCAGAAGAAATGAAAGCCTTGATTGCACAAGCTAAAGAAAACGAAGGCGATGACTGCTTGATGTGCGGATCTTAGTAAACTTTAATTAAATTTTAAAAAAAACCATCCTTTTCGACTTATTGAAAAGAATGGTTTTTTTGATTTTAATTCAAAATAATCAACTTTAGATTTTATTATCTTAATTATTGATAACTTATGATTTCAGAAAATAAAGTGATTAAGTCAATTATAGTTTCAATCTAAAAATTGATAATCTCAATCAATTGTATTCAAATTAAAAATAATAAATATAGTCAAACCAATAGCTTTTCTAAAAGCCTTTTGAAGGTGTATACCCTCTGATTAAAAGAGCTCATCAGTTCTAAGTTTACAGTTATTCTAGACCATCAGCACTGGTCAAAATCGTAGCTGGCGTTACAGAACTATCATGGGCACTGTAATATTCATCCAAAAGATTCATTGTAGCGTTGAGTAAATCTTTTGTTTCCAGTAACAAACTAAAATATAGTGTGGTGTTCTTTGGGCTAGATTCTTCGCTACGTGTGCGCTCAACTTGTTTTTGAATTTTGTCCGTAACGAGCGTCATGATTTCTTGTTTTCTTCTCAATATACTTCCGATCTCCTCAAACGAGCGTGATTCAAAGGCATTTCTTGTATTCACGAACAGTCTCTCAAAACGTTCATCGACTTCTTTCAATTCCTTAATCTGGCTGAACTTTAGTTTTTTATGATTGTTGTTAACGTGTTTGTGGCTCACTTTGGATATATATTCTAGAGATTGCGTCATATCTTGAAGATATCCCAATATATTTATATAAAAATTACTTGCACCAACACTTGAATCGTCTAGATTTTTAATAAAATAGAAGATATTATCGCGCAATTCGTCAATTTCATTGGAGAGTTTAACAACTTGCTTTTTATTCTTCTTTAATAAATCCAGATCCTGTTTTGCCAGTCCGTTGATGGCATTGGTATAAATTTTATTGCCTCGTTTTACAACGTTGGCTATATTTTTTGCACTTTCGTGAATAACGCCTTGTACAGAGCTACTTTCTGCCTTTATCAGTGTGTCTTCCGCCTT
>JBBSOJ010000095.1:0-11020 GCA_038259855.1 Flavobacteriales bacterium | reverse complement strand
TTTTGACAAATGGCCTGCCCTTAAAAAGGCGAAAGGCTACCGAACCGAGCTCAATCACGGCGAGGTTCTTTACATGCCCGAAGGCTATTGGCATTATATGAAATATCTAACGCCGGGCTTTTCGATGAGTCTGCGAGCCATCGCGCGCAATCCTAAAAATTTTGGTAGAGCGGTCTACAATCTTACCATCATGCGCTATTTTGATAATGTCATGAGACGCATCAAAGGCCAAAAATGGATCGATTGGAAAAATGAACAGGCCGTCATCCGCACCCATAAAGCATTGAAATAATCCGTAGGTCTTAAAAACTTGTGATATATTTGCCGTTACACAACTAAAAACTCACGTTTCATGAAAAAATTAATCATACTTATAGCGCTCATCTCTGTGTCATTCGCCAATGCACAGGCATTTAAAGGGGCTGGTGACAATAAATTACAGATTGGCGCCAACTTGCAGGATGCCGCTTCAGGCATCAACTTAAGTTTTGATTATGGTCTTGGCGAGAACATTTCGGTGGGAGTATATGGCGTCTACGCCTTGGGCGTTGACAGTGATATTAATGCTGATTTTGGGGACAGAATTGACTTCAAAGGCCGTTTTAATGCACATTTAGGAAGTATTCTGGGTGTGAGCGATCAATTTGATTTGTATCCAGGACTTGATATCGGGTTAAAGAATTTTGGTGGCCATATTGGCGCTCGTTATTTTTTCTCTGAAGGATTTGGCATATTTACCGAAGCCTTGTTCCCGTTGGCAAAATACGACACCAGCGATCTTACACCAGCCGAAAACATCCATAACCAATTTATGGTGAATGTTGGTGCGGTGTTCAGCCTCTAAAACCAACTAATAGAATAGATTACAAAGGGCATTTTTCGATTTGAAAAATGCCCTTTTTAAGTTGAAGTCGAAAATGAACTTGAATTTCAACTTCAATTTCAACTTCATTTTCAATTCAAACTTTCTATCCTCTAAAATCTAACGTCTCAAGTCTCTTCTCTCTTCTCTCTTCTCTCTTCTCTCTTCTCTCTTCTCACAAACTTCAAAACACCTCATTCACCTTCTCGTATACCAGATGGCTTTCCCAACCGCGGTACAGTAGATAATCGGCCAATTTCTTTTTTCGTTTTTGTGGATGGCTTTCGGTGATGGTCGCGGCTTTTTTTTCTGCCAGCGCATGAAAGGTTTGCAGATAGTCGGCATCTGATATCTCTTTTAGGGCAGATGTAATCAGATTTTTGGTGATGCCTTTCCGTTTTAACTCGAGGGTGATTCGGTATTTTCCCCATTTCTTGATTCGGAATTTACCACGGACAAAGGCTTTGGCAAAGCGCTCCTCATTGAGAAAATTTTGATCCATCAAATGCACGATGATCAGGTCAATGGCTTCTGGAATCATCTTCATGGTACGCAACTTGTCATTCACTTCCTTGTGGCAACGTTCTTGATAGCTGCAATAATGCTCCAGCTTCGATTTGGCTTCCTCAACACTATAGACCTTGCTTACCTCCATACCAACAAAGTAATAACATATTGACAATACCACCAATTAAGCAGAATGGATTTTTAAGGGTCTTTACTCAATATTTTAAACATTGTTGTCCGGCCAAGAATCAAGACCGCTTCGCTGTTGGAACAAAGAATAAAGACTTGATCGTAACTACATATAAATCAATACAATTATGTTGACATTTTTGAGATCCGACGTTTTTATTGGGATTTTAAAAACTGGGCCTAAAGACTGATAATTCAGCGAAACATCCTGAAACTATGACAAACGACAATCTCTAAACATTTCTAACGGGCAACGACAATAATTTAAACTGTTTTGGATGCTTTTCATCAGATATATATGCCGTTAATCGAAAAGTTAGCGATTCAATTTGAACCATATTATCTCATAGTGCCCTATTTGCCGTACCTTAAGGACATAAGCCGTGTTTATTGTTGATAAATCGCAGAATTAAAGCGTGTTAGCATTGTAACACATGGTGTATATTTACAGGCTTATTTTAATAGCATTTAATGATTAATTCATCCCTATGAATAAAAATTACGCCCTCACTTTCCTTGTTTTTTTGTGCTTTGTTTTTGCTGGTTTTGGGCAGGCGACTATTGCTTTCAACGGTGCTGAAACCACTGGAACAACTTGGACTACTTCTTCTAATAATTTTACCTCTGCAACTACAAATTCAGGCACACCTGCCGATAGAATAAAATCTGGATCAAATTCATGGCAACTAGCTAATGGTACTAATACGTTAGTTACAAATGGTATATCTACTTCTGGTTACACCTCATGTTTTGTTGAGATATGGAATGCCTCAATTTCTACTAATACTACAAATGGAATAGACCCTGGAGATTACATCGAAGTATATTTATCTGAAACTAATACATTTGGAGCTACACCAGATGTTACCGTTAACGCCTCTACTAACAATGTTAGATGGGGAATGTCTGGAACTGGGACTATTTCAACTACGGCTGGAACACCTGTTATTCAAACGTATGCAATTTCCACAACCGTCTCTGGTACTGGAGCGAGATCAAGAATATTAGTTAACGTACCAAGTGGATGGGCAACTGTTTTCGTTAAAATCATAGCAAGCAATAATAATTCAAGTGAATTTTGGTGTGTAGATGATATTTCTTTAAAAGGAACTGTTTCAGCTACAGACCCAAATCTAACAATTACAGGCACCACAACCAATCACGGTACAGTTTGCCCGGGTACATCAGCAACAACACGAACTTATACAATTACTAATAGTGGTACCATTGCAGCCGCTGGTATAACGGTAGTTTCCAACGATCTGCAGTTTGTGGTCAGCGGCCTATCTTCTACAACTATTGCCGCAGGTGGCACAGCAACTTATAATGTTACATTTACACCAATATCGGCTGGTGCAAAATCGGCTACCATTACCGTATCTAGCTCAACAGCCACAAGTAATGCTCCCACTAGCAGTTTAACAGGGATCGGTACAGCATCTATTAACCAAGCAGTCACAACAACGCCAGCAACGCTTGTTACAGCTACAAGCGCGAACTTAAATGGAAATTTCACGACACCTGGAACCTGTCCAAATACCGTGGAAAAAGGGTTTGTATATTCAGAAACAAGTCTAAATACCAATCCTTTAAACGGTGGCGCTAATGTTATTCAAACGATGGTTGGCGGTGTTACAACTGGCACTTATAATTTGGGTCTTACTGCGTTACCGAATGGAACACAATATAGTTTTAGATCTTATGTGTATAACGGAACGAGTTATAATTACGGCACAGTAAGAACGTTTACTACACGAATCGAAGCTGATTTTTGCAGTCTACAATTTCCAGCCAATGGAACCATTACAGTAGGAGGTGCATTTAATGCCTATGCAAGGGTTTACGAACCTGGAATTACCACCATAGGAGGCGCCAACGCGGCCATTTCTGCATGGATAGGATACAGCACAACCAATAACAATCCGAATTCTGTAGGTTGGACTTGGGTGCCGGCGAACTTCTTTGCTGAATATGGAGATGATGATGAGTATATTGCAAACATTGGAGCTGCCATCACCACTCCAAATACGTATTATTATGCGAGCCGTTTTCAAATAAGTGGAGGGCCATTTAGTTATGGAGGTATTAGCCCTCCTAGTGGAGGAGGTATCTGGAATGGGACAAACTTTATTTCTGGAATTTTGACTGTGAACCCAGACCAAGTTAACTTTTGTAATTTGCAGTCACCTGCTACAGGTGATATTTCTATTGGGAACCCTTTTTTAGTTTATGCA
Source organism: Flavobacteriales bacterium (assembly GCA_038259855.1). Classification (GTDB taxonomy): domain Bacteria; phylum Bacteroidota; class Bacteroidia; order Flavobacteriales; family Flavobacteriaceae; genus JBPOFM01. The sequence goes on along the minus strand of JBBSOJ010000095.1, from coordinate 7,228 downwards.
AGAGTCCAAGAACCTGGGGTTACCGAGGCATCGGGAGCAAGTGGAAATATTACGTCATGGATAGGTTATAACAACTCAAATACTGATCCTAGTACTTGGCCAGCCTCTAATTGGGTTTTGGCTACCTATAATGAACAATTCGGGAATGATGATGAGTATGTCGGGAATATTGGCCCCGCTATGTCCTCCGCAGGTACTTACTATTATGCCAGCCGTTTTAGACTTAATGGCAGTACATTTAGTTATGGTGGAATTTCACCACCCAACGGTGGCAATTTTTGGAATGGAACATCTTTTATATCTGGTATTGTTAACGTAACAAACCGCCCGATTGCACCTACAGCATTTTTGGCCTGTATGCAGGATACTAGCGCTACTTTAACATGGAACGCCACGCTGTCTGGTCAGTCTCCAGATGGATATGTGGTATTTGCGATCGAAGGTGGAACACCAATTTTTGGTACTAAATTAGATGCTGTATTATATAATGGAATTTCAGATTTTAGTGCTGCTCCTACGGAAATACCAACAACTCTGGGTAAAGTCGTTTATAAAGGCGCAGCAACAAATGCCCTTATTACAGGGCTGACCGAAAATACAAATTATAGTTTTACTGTTTTTGCTTATAAAAACGAAAGTTCTACAGGGTGGTCCAATGCTACTGCAGCTTCAAGACAAACCAATGTTTTAGCGCAAGGAGATATTAGAAACTTAACAGCTAACCCAGTAACCAGTCAAGTGACCTTGAATTGGACAAATTCAACTCCGACATCTTGTTTTGATCAATTAATTATTGTTGCAAATCAAGGTCCAGTCAGTTTTATTCCTACAGGCACTTATCCAATTTCGAATGTCAATTATACAACGCCTAATGGGATTGTATATTCCACTACAGGCGTTCCCGCAAGCACAAAAGCAGTTGCAGGACTCATAAATGATTTAAGTTATTGTTTTAAAGTATTTATTCGGCGTGGATCCGTATGGACCGAAGGCGTTGAGATTTGTGCAACCCCAACACTGACTTACTGTTCATCCGAAGGAAATACTGTAGATTCCACAGGTATTACATTGGTTCAATTTAATGCAATTAATCAAAGTTCAACAGGTAATAACGCCTATACGAACTTTACTTCTGTATCTACTACAATTACATTAGGAGAAATATATCCTCTATCCATAAATGTAGATACTGATGGATTTCAGAACTACACTAAAGTTTGGGTTGATTGGGACAGAAACGGCGTATTTGGACCCACTGAAGTTTATGATATGGGAGATGCTTACTCCGGAAGCAATGTCCCCACAAGCAATTCACCACTAAATATTACAGTACCTTCCAATGCATCTATAGGGACAACGCGAATGCGAGTGGCCACTCGATACTTTTTTGATGATGCCGATATTGAATTAACACCGTGTGGTACTTACTATTATGGCGAAGTTGAGGATTATACGCTTAATATTGTTAGACCTGCTAATGCAGAAATAGACATAAAGGGTAATGCAATTTCAATTCCTAGCGGATTTAATACTCCTTTTGGACTTAACAATACGTTATTTGCAGGCATAAACCTAGGCTCTACTTCAGCTCCAAAAACCTTCGTCATACAAAATCTAGGTATTGCAACCTTAAATTTGACAGGCACGCCGATTATTACATTAACAGGAGCAAATCCAAGTAATTTTACCATTTCTCAACAACCTTCGTCGTCGAATCTCGCTTCAAATAGTACTGTAAATTTCCAAATTACATTTTCACCTAGTGGTGACGGCGTAAGAACTGCAATCGTCAATATAGAAAACAACGATCCCACGGGCTCTGAAAATCCTTATACTTTTCAGATACAAGGCAATGGAATCTGTTCTTCGTCTATTTCAAGTTCAATGCTACCCAATTCAGGACCTGTAGGCACAGAAGTCACTATAACATCACCAAATAATTTAACAGGCGCTTCTGCAACAATTAACGGGCAATTATTACCAATTGTTACATCTTCTGCCACACAGCTTGTCGTGCGTATTCCTAATGGAACTGTCACAGGTCCATTACGTTTAATTTTGAATACAGGTTGTTCTTCTACAAATAACTTTACACTAATTGATATTGCAATTTCTGGTTGTGAAGCATCGTCATCATCAACGATCCCTAGTGACTTATTCATAACCGAATTTACTGATGCGACAAGCGGAAGTTCTTCTTTTGTTGAAATATTCAACGGATCTTCTTCACCAATCAATCTAACAGATTACAGCGTACGTGTATTTAATAACGGAAGCAGTACACCCTCAAGTATAATTAACTTATTAGGTTCTTTAAATTCAGGTATGTCATATGTTCTTTCAATGGGTAGCACACAATGCACATCTGGCTTGCCAACAAGTGTTATTAATCAAACAGCTCCGACTGCAAGTGGTATCAATTTTGACAATAATGGTTCTGATATGATTGCTCTTTACAAAAATTCGGCATCAACAATTATTGATGCCTGCGGAGTCTTAAACAGTAATACATGGGCAAACGGTCTTGGTATTGGTAATAATGGCGTAAATTTTAAAAGAAGAAATACAGCCAATCCACTTCCTACACCAAATTTTGATTTAGCAGATTGGGATGTTTTAGATTGGACCTCCTGTAGTGATTCTGATTACTCAAATATTGGTAATTTTGATTTTTCTGTCGGTGTACCTCCAACAGTAACTCTGCAACCAATAGCACCAACTTCACAATGTAATTTATCAGTTACTCTATCTATAGAAGCTATTGAAGGATACAACGAATCTGGAGATACGCAGCAACTTAATTATCAATGGTATTTAAATGCCCCTAACACAAATACATGGGTAGAAATTTTAAATACTAACACAGCTTACAGTGGTCAACAAAGTACTAGTTTAAATATAATTGAAACTCTTGCAGTTGAAAATTACCAATACTATTGCCAAATCAGAGAAAGTACGGTGGCTTGTTTTTCTGCTAGTAATGCTGTAAAAATTAAGGTTGATAAGGCTACATGGGATGGTTCAACATGGTTGCCTGCAGCTCCGACGATAGGTTCTATAGCGGTTTTAGATGGAAATTATGACATGTCCACACAACCAAATTTTACGGCGTGTCAATTATTAGTAAATTCTACAGCAACTCTCACCATCGCGGATAATAAATTCATAGAAATAGAGAATAATGTTAGGGTTGATGGTAATATTATAATAAAACCAAAAGGTGCTTTGATTCAGAATAGCAATTCAGGGATCGTTAATGGTTCTGTATTAACACAGCCAAGCAAAATTATTGTAGAAAAGCTCACAGCCCCAATGAATAATTGGTACGAATACACCTATTGGAGCTCCCCCACTTTTGGTGAGACCATTGGTAATGGTTTAGCAGAAGGTAGCAGTAATCGGCGTTTTTGGTTTGATGCTTCTAAATTTTCAGATGCCTGGATGGAAACAGCAAATAATAACGTATTAGTTCCAGGACAGGATGATATAGATGATAACGGAGATGATTGGACAACAGCATTAGCGACAATGACCATGACTCCTGGTGTCGGTTATGCGTCTACTTTAACGTCTTCGAGTTTTACCGTTCCAGGATCTCAATACTTATTTACATTCGAAGGTCCGTTTAATAATGGAATTATAAGCGTCCCTGTTCAAAAGAATAATGCTGTTCTCGTTGACAATGATTGGAATTTTATTGGTAATCCATATCCATCTGCAATCGAGTCCAACATGTTCTTAAATGATAACCTCTATAGTGCGTCCACTAATTCTGAAGGAGCTATAGAAGGCGCTATTTACTTATGGTCACAGTCGACACCTCCGTCCGGATCAAATAATGGCAATGAAAATTTAAACTTTTCACAATCAGATTATGCAATTATCAATGGTGCCAGCAGATCTGCGGGCGGCGATGGCATCATCCCGGATTTAGCAATCCCTTCAGGCCAAGGTTTTTTTGTGGCATATTCTAAATTGAGAGCAAGTACGGTTGGAAATGTCGTTTTTAACAATGAGATGCGTTTAAAAGACAATAGTAGCAATAATCAATTTTTCAGAACAGCTGAAAGCACGTCTAGTGAAAGTTCAACACCTAATAGACTTTGGGTAAATTTGACTTCAGACAACGGCGTATTCAATCAAATATCTGTTGCTTATGTAGAGGGAGCAACTGATGAAAATGACGGCTTTTACTATGATGCACCACGTAATCTTTCTAGCGGATCAAATTCTATTATTTATACGACCATCAACAACAACCTTAATTTAAAATTGGCCATACAAGGCAAAAGCCCCTCAAGTCTCAGGTTAGATGAAAAATTACATTTAGGCTTTTACACGTCGATCAATCAGGCAACTAATTTCACGTTGTCCCTTAATCGCCTAGAAGGTGATTTTTTAACAAATCATAGCATTTTTATTAATGATAACTTATTGAATATCACACATAATTTATCAAATTCGGAGTATTTCTTCACTTCCGAAACAGGTGAATTCAATAACCGTTTTGAAATTGTATTTTCAGATCGCTCTTTGGCAGTTTTTGAGAATGAGATCTCACCAAATGGCGTTACTATTATCGAATTGACTGATGGTCGCGTAAAATTTAATGTGGGCAATGGTTTAGAGATTACGTCTGTTGAGATCATAGATATGCTAGGAAAATCGTTATACCACATGAAAGGCAACAGCGCTTCTGAAGTATATGACCTTTCCAATTTGAGTCAGGCCGCTTATATTGCCAAAGTCAGCTTGTCCAATGGTCAGACCATCACAAAACGAGCGTTAAAACGACAGTAGAAAGAGCACATTATCATTGAAACACAGGAGCGTCAGCACGGCATTCAGATACTTTCTGATTAAAAATAGTCGTCGTTTTTATACTGGTTCTATTCTCGTGAAAAATTAAAGCGTGTAGTTGAACGATAGAATAAGATTGCGACCGGCGGCTGAAATCCCCGAAGAATAAGGTCGGTAGCGCTGATCGGTAATGTTCTCTAAACTCGCGACAATCGTTGCAGCCTTCGTCAGTTGATATTGCGTACGCAGATTGAGTGTATACCATGAAGGTGAATAGGGATTCCCATTGGTATCTAGCGCATAGATATAGTCTTTTTCGATTTCGGAAGGTGCCAATTGTTTAAAGGACAATTCATTATTATACATGGCAAACGCATCGACTTTAAATTTTGACTGTTCCCAAACCAAATGGGTATTCCCAAAATTGGGAGCGGCATGACGAAGTGGATTTTCATCGCCATTATCATCTTCTTCCATCCCACCAATCACATTATATTGTGAGGTGAATCTGAAGTTTTTGGACAGCTTTAATTGAAGCCCCAACTCAACACCATAAATTTTTGATTGAGCGGCGTTTTGCAAAGCCTGTACCTGACTCAATTGTCCGTCATACAAGAGCTCGGATTCTCCATTCAAGGTAAAATCCCGTCGCACCAACGCATCCTTGAGGTAGGTATAATAGGTCGCCATATCCACAACGAGCACGTTATTAAAGTTAAGTTTCAACCCTAATTCGGCACCATAGGCGTATTCTGGCTTAAGATGGTCATTTGGGACCACGACTGCTCCTGGCTCCGAATCAAACACCTTCCCTACGTCATCGATATTCGGTGCTCTAAAGGCCGTTGATAGATTGAATTTCCATTCTATCAGCTCGCTCGGCAGCCAACTTAAGCCTGCCGTCCCGGTAAAAGCCCCAGCATTGATTCTTGTTTCATTAAAGGGAAGGCTCAAATAGTTATTATTTTCTGTAAAATCGGCATTCACAATAACGTGATTGTAACGCAACCCACCTTGAAAAATAAATTTCGGATTTGCCCTATATTTCAGACTGGAATACAGCGCCATCGATTGCCAATCTGATCCATTGGGATAGCGGGACACCGTTTTTGTCGACTGGCGAGTTGCTAGGTCTTCTTCGTGACCTGTGGAAGTAACGTTGTTGTACACATATTCTGCCCCATAGAACAATTCGGTTCTTGGTCCCAATTGTTTTTCTAAATCGAGATTGGCCGATACCGCATCCACCGCTTCTTCCCTTACATTTTGTATGTCACTCCCAAAATCGCGATCCATTCTACTTTCCTGAAAATTTTGATAAGCGATGGTCCCTTGGATCTTGTCGTACAGATTGGAATTGCTGCTCAATTTGGTCAATTGAAGATTTCCCATAAACCAGCGCTGTGGACCGTATTGCCATTCCGCAGACCGCAGCTGATCGCCCTGATACCGTATAAGACGATCGTAACGTGCAAAATCGGATGTTGTGGAATAATAAAGTCCGAGATCAAAACTTAAATCATCGGAGGACTCATACCGCGCTTTTTGCAACAGATTGATCTGATCATAGCCAGTTGGTACCTGCACCAATGGGTTTGGGTTGGCAACGACCGTATCAACGCCATCAACCACTGACACATACTCCGATCGAAGATACGCATCAGGTCCATGGCTGCCCATTCGAAGGTCGTCAAAATCAGTATAGCTGACGCTACTTAAAAAGGCCCATTTTTTATACCCGAAATTCACATCTGCATGTCCGGTTTTCTCATGGTTGGCAGTAGCATAACGTACCGATGCATTGGCTTTTAGAAAAAGGGAATCGGAATAAGACAGTTGTGGCTTTTTAGTATAAAATCCCATAACCCCTCCGATAGCATCACTTCCATAGACCACCGAACCAGCACCAAGGATGACTTCCGTGCTTTGAACGGTAAAAGGATCGATGGAGATGACATTCTGAATATTGCCACCCCTAAATATGGCATTGTTCATACGCACACCATCAACAGTAATCAAAAGCCTGTTGGTCGAAAAACCGCGAATCATCGGGCTACCGCCTCCCAATTGGCTTTTTTGAATGTAAATAACCCCAGAATTTTCTAAAAGATCTGCGCTGGTTTGCGGATTGGAAAGGGCTATCTCTTTGGCACTGATATGGACAATCTTCTGCGGAATGTCGCGCTTATTTTGTTCAAATTTAGAAGCTGACACCACAATTTCGTTCAATCCTTCGGTTTTTGGTACCATAGACACAGTGTACTTCTTCTTTTGGATCTCCATTTTAGTTGCATACAACGTGATATGAAACAGCTGTTGAAACGTGAGTCGTTCCTGTTCACCAAAACCATTGAGATTCGCCATACCATCAATATCAGATGTAACAAACGTCGTTTTGTCTTGATTAAAAATAGCAACGCCCGGAATT
>JBBSOJ010000094.1:0-11029 GCA_038259855.1 Flavobacteriales bacterium | reverse complement strand
CGCGTCGATCTTATCCCAAGGCAATGGGTTTTCCTGATCTTTTTCACCTAAATCAATATAACTGTAACGGTCTGGAACAATCACATCACTTTTAACACCTTCCAATTGTGTAGAACCACCATTGATGCGATAGAATTTTTGTGTAGTGAATTTTAAAGCGCCCATATCCCCATTGGTGTTATTTCTTACCATTCGGTTCAGATCCAACACATTCTGTACTGTCCCCTTACCGTAAGTTTGCTTACTACCAATAACAATAGCTCTCTTGTAATCTTGCATTGCAGCTGCTAAAATCTCTGATGCTGATGCCGATAATTCATTTACCAAAATTACCAAAGGCCCATCCCAAACTATCGATTTATCTTTATCTGAAAGAACCTCTTTATCTTCGCCGGCAGTTTTCACTTGAACGATTGGACCTTCCTTTATAAATAGACCGCCCATATCAACAACCGTTTGGAGTGAGCCTCCGCCATTGTTTCTCAAGTCCAAGACTAATCCTTCCATACCTTGCTCTTTCAATCGTTCGATCTCAAGTTTTAAGTCTGAAGCCGCATTTCGTTTGTTATAATCTTCAAAATCCACATAGAATTTTGGCAGATTGATAACCCCGAACGTTTTACCATCCTTAATAACAGTTGATGATTTTGCATAGGTTTCTTCAAGCTCTACAACATCTCTCGTAATGGTCAGATCTTCAATAACGCCTCCAACCTTTTTCAAGGTCAGAATGACATTGGTACCTTTGGGACCTTTTATCAATTTAACGGCATCATCTAGACGCATTCCAACGACATTCACGGCGGGTGTATCATCATCTTGTTTCACCTTTAAAATTTGATCGCCCACTTCCATCTCATTTTGTCTCCAAGCCGGACCGCCACTAATGATCTCGTTAATGGTGATGACATCCATTTTTTTCTGTAACCTTGCCCCGATTCCTTCAAAATTACCGGACATCGCCACATCAAAACGATCTTTTTCTTCTGGAGCGAAATAAAATGTATGAGGATCAAACTCTGCTACAATAGCATTTATATACACTGAAAACCAATCTTGTCGCTGTCTATCTTCGATAAAATCATATAATTCATTGAGAGATTTTAAAGTCGTATTTCTAGCTTCTTCTTCCAAAGCAACCATTGATTTTTTCTCAACAGGAGCTTCTGTTTTGTCGACGGTATTCGGCGATTTTCTAGAGGCATCTACGTTTACAGAACTCTCTTCTGTAGATCTATCATACTCACCAACTTCCCCTGCTTCTTGGAGCTGTTTATTAGAATAAGAATTTTCCTGTTGGGATATTAGATCGTCATAATTTGCAATGGAAGAAAATTTGAGCTGTTGTCTCCAACGCTCCTTCATGTCCTTTTTTGAATTCACATAGTTTAAATCTTGATACTCGGTAGAAAATTCTTCAACGGTCTCAAAATTAAAAGGTTCTGAAAGCACTTCTTTATATAATGCTTTCGATTCCTCCAATCGCTTTAACAATCGCTCATGAGTCAAATTAAAGAACGTCAAATCATATGATTTTACTTGATCATCAATTTTATCTTGATACGCTCTAAATTCTTTGATATCTGATTCGTAGAAATAACGCTTGAATGGATCCAACTGATCTAAATATCCCTCAAAGACATTGGCCGAAAAATCATCGTTCAATTCTTTAGGGTTAAAATGGCCCTGCTCTAATACGTAGGTGATCAATTGTATTAATAATTTATCCTTATCGGGATCTTCAAACTTCTTTGATGTAAAACTACAGGATGCAAAGGCCAACAGTAGCACCAATAAAATAAGAATGTGATTTCTTTTTAATGTCTTCATGTATGTGGGTATAAATTGTATGAAAATTTGAGGCAGATACTACAGCGGATTTTCAATTTTTTTTACTAAAGTAAAAGAAAAAACCATGCCAACTAAACTCGCTGCTACTAATTTTTTGTTAAAGACAACAATATAGGTAATTCCACACTAAATTATGTATTTTAGTGCCTTCAAAAAAAAAAATCATGCCGAAAAAACCGCTTATTTTAGTGATTAATGATGATGGTATCACCGCTCCTGGGATTCGAACACTCATCGAGGTTATGAATGAATTGGGTGACGTGGTGGTAGTGGCTCCCGACAGTCCACAAAGTGGTATGGGTCATGCCATTACGATAAACTCAACATTATTTGTTGAAAAAATTAAAATCGACGATGGACACCAAAACGAGTATAGCTGCTCTGGCACACCCGCCGATTGTGTAAAATTGGCTGTAAAACAAATTTTAAAAAGAGCTCCAGACCTCTGCGTTTCGGGGATCAATCACGGGTCCAACTCTAGCATCAATGTTATTTATTCAGGCACCATGAGTGCCGCTTTGGAAGCTGGTATTGAAGGGATTCCTGCGATCGGATTTTCCTTGTTGGATCATAACTGGAATGCCGATTTTTCCCATGCAAAACCATTTGTAAAAACCATCGCAGAAAATGCCTTGAAACATGGCATTCCAAAAGATGTCGTTCTCAACGTTAATATTCCGAATTTAAAAGGAAAGGAGATAAAAGGTATTAAAGTGTGTCGCCAAGCCAAAGCACATTGGGACGAAGAATTCGACAAACGAAAAAACCCCCAAGGTCGCGACTATTATTGGCTGACAGGAAAATTTGTAAACATGGATCATGGTGAAGATACTGATGAATGGGCTTTACAACATGGGTTTGTATCAGTGGTGCCTGTACAATTTGATTTGACCGCTCATCATGCTGTCCAAGAGCTGAACAGTTGGAAACTAAATGGCTAATAATCTTAACCCACTAAACCAGTTGAAGTTTTATGCATTTAACCATACCGATCGCTTGTTTAATTATAAGATTTTTTAGATTTGCGCAATGATAAAGAAACATGTTTTCATAGGATTTTTAGTCGGTTTAATTGCGAATACAATTGGCTTGATTCTCGCTATTTTTATATTTGGTAATGGCGAAGGGATTATAGCTTCAATTCAGAAATCAATTGTGGAAGGATTTTTTGGAAAATTGATAAGTATAGGCGCTGTTTTAAATCTGATCGCCTTTTTTTTATTTATTAAATTTAAACAGGATTATAGGGCCAGAGGCGTTATTTTAGCAACGGTAGTGATTGCCATAGTAACTTTTTTCATTAATTTTATGTAAATAACGGCTGTGTTAGACCGTTGTTTATAAACGTTATATTTTTACTCAATTCACAGTTGAGATCTAATAATTAGTAATTCAAATGCCATTATTTTTGGTTGATGAATGATATAATTGGTTCCTGGCTTTAGATGTCTTGACTAATCATTCTATAAGTTTCGATTCTATTTTTATGAAATACTATATTATTGCTGGCGAAGCCTCTGGAGATTTGCACGGTGCCAACCTGATGAAGGGTTTAAAGCGCCAAGATGTAAATGCCCAATTTAGGTTTTGGGGTGGTGATTTGATGAAGGAGGTTAATGACAACCTTATAAAACATTACCGGGAATTGGCTTTCATGGGATTTATCGAGGTGGTCATGAATTTGAGAACAATTGCAAAGAACCTGACCTTTTGTAAATCCGATATAGAAAAATACAACCCAGATGTAATTATTTTCATTGATTATCCCGGATTTAATCTTCGGATAGCAAAATGGGCCAAACAAAAAAACTACAAAACACACTATTATATCTCGCCACAAATTTGGGCATGGAAAGAAAATCGCATCCATAGCATTAAACGGGATGTTGATAAAATGTATGTCATCCTACCCTTCGAAAAAGCATTCTACGAAGACAAACATCAGTATCCTGTGGAATTTGTTGGTCATCCTCTAATTGATGCCATAGCAGACAGAAAACAGATCAGCTCTTATGAATTCAGGGCCAAGCATGCTCTTTCTGACAAGCCAATTATTGCCTTATTACCCGGCAGTCGGAAGCAGGAAATCAAGAAAATGCTATCCGTGATGTTGAGTATCACAAAGCATTTTCCTGAATATCAATTTGTCATTGCTGGTGCACCGAGTCAGGAACGTGCATTTTATTTTAAATTTATAAAAAAAGCCAATGTTTCTTTTGTGGACAATCGAACCTATGATTTGTTGAGCATGTCCACCGCAGCATTGGTGACGTCTGGCACCGCGACTTTGGAAACGGCGCTATTCAAGGTGCCGCAAGTCGTGTGTTATAAAGGCAGTTGGATTTCATATCAAATTGGCAAACGAGTGATTAATTTGAAGTATATATCGCTAGTCAATTTAATTATGGACAGGGAAGTTGTCACTGAATTGATTCAAAATGAATTCAATCCCAAACGACTTAAAATTGAATTACAATCCATTTTAGAAACCACAAAACGAGATCACATGTTTCTAGATTATTTTGAATTGGAAAAAAAACTCGGAGGACAAGGTGCCAGCGATTTGACTTCAGAATTGATTTTCAATAGTATTAAAAATTAAAAATTTCAATGAAAAAAATAATCTTTACCATAAGTCTAGCGCTTTGTTTTACGAGCTGTAAATCTTCAAAAATAGCGCCCACTTCAAAGACATCATCCTCAAATCGCATCACTACGAACACTACAAATCGTAATTCTCCCGAAAATTTAACGTTGGCGGAAGATATTATCAATGAAGCTGAAAAATACGATGGCGTTCGCTATAAATATGGGGGCACCACAAACAAAGGTATGGATTGTTCTGGTCTTATCTTTACGGCATTTTTAGAACATGGCATCAGTCTACCGCGTTCTAGTTCGCAAATTGCCACCACCGGCGATTGGATTGATGTAAAACAAGTTAATAAAGGGGATCTACTATTTTTTGCAACTCAACAGAATAGTCGCACTATCAACCATGTCGGTTTGGTGACCTATGCGGGTAATGACCGCATAGACTTTATACACTCAACTACAAGTGCCGGTGTTATCACTTCGTCTTTAGCGGAACGCTACTGGTACTTTGCCTTTGTGCAAGCACGCCGTGTGCTATGAAACCGCTCAATTTTACCATTATTAAGCTAACACTTTGCTTAGTCATTGGTATTATTGTTTCAAATTTTATAGTGATTGAAACAGCCGTAGCCATAACGCTCTGTGTTGTTTCGGCAGTCATACTTTTTGGGTTGCTGATCATTAGCCGCAGTCAACTTCATAAAACAATTTGGTTTGGTCTAACGTCCTATGTTACCATGATTTGCATAGGGATTTTAGTAGTCCATGTGCATGATCAAAGTAAGTTTAATGATCACTATACGAAGGTGATTTCAGGCGAAGATCATACGTCGCACTTAGTCACATTTAAGATTCGGGAAGTCCTGAAACCTACAACCTATCACTATAAATACGTCGTGGATATTTTGGATGTGAACGACAAATCAGCATCCGGGAAACTCTTGCTGAACGTTCAAATGGATTCATTTGCAAAACCTATGCAAGTTGACGATATCTTAAAGACTTCAGCTCCATTATTAGAGATTGCAACACCCTTAAATCCTTTTCAATTTGATTATAAAAATTACCTGAACAAGCGATACATATATCAACAGATTTCTATTCATCAGCATCATTTACTTCCAATCAGGTCAGAGCCGTTTACAATGTATGGGTATGCTGCTCGGTTTCGTTCAACAATTGATGAACGACTTCAATCCTACAAATTTGAGTCCCAAGAGCTCGCCATTATTGATGCCCTACTTTTGGGACAACGAAAGGACATTAGTCAAGACACCTACAACAATTATGTTAATGCTGGTGCCATACACATCCTTGCTGTATCAGGATTACACGTTGGTATCATCCTACTGATGCTGCAATGGGTATTTAAACCATTGGATAGATTAAAATATGGCAATATATTTCGATTTGTTTTAATTGCCTTTATTTTGTGGAGTTTTGCGGTCGTGGCAGGTTTATCGCCCTCTGTAACACGAGCCGTGTCTATGTTTACCATCATCGCTGTTGGAATTAATCTTAAAAGACCAACCTATATTATAAATACTCTAGCGATTTCGATGTTTTTCCTGTTGCTATTTAAACCGACTTTTCTGTACGATGTTGGCTTTCAAATGAGTTATGCAGCTGTTTTTTCAATTGCGACGATACAACCGATGCTTGTCAATTTGTGGACTCCCAAAATTAAACTCGTCAATTATTATTGGAAACTGATTTGCGTTACCATAGCTGCACAGATTGGAGTGGTCCCCATTAGTCTGTTCTATTTCCATCAATTTCCTGGGTTGTTCTTTTTGTCTAATTTGGTCATTCTACCATTTTTAGGTTTTATTCTTGGTTTTGGAATTATCGTGATCACTTTGGCAATACTGAAAATCTTACCTCAAATTGTAGCTGACATTTATGGAATCTGCATCGGTACTATGAACGGGTTTATATCATGGGTATCACGTCAAGAACATTTTGTCTTTCGAGATATCTCGTTTGGGATCGTATTTGTGATTCTGTCTTATCTATTGATCGTGATGTTTTTTTCGTACTTGAAAAAACCAAAGTATAACCGTCTGGTATTTATACTCTTGGTTATTTTGACGATTCAGGGAGCAAGTATCTTTGAAAAACACCGAATGGATTCCAACGAATTCATGGTTTTCCATAAAAGCAAATTCTCACAAATTGGAATTAGAAAGAATGACCAATTGATGATAAACGATAATTTAGATAGCCTCTCGAGAGTAAAAGATCAGAACGTTCGGAATTATAAGGTAGGTATGGCTTTAGAGCGTATAAGTTATAATCAATTGTCTTCCGTATATCTATTTGACAATAACAAACTATTGGTGATCGACAGTCTGGGCATTTACGATCTAAAATCATTCACACCTGATTTTGTAATGTTGCGCAATTCGCCCAAAGTGAACCTTAATCGGGTCATTGATTCGATACAGCCAAAACTCATTATTGCAGATGGCAGTAATTATAAATCTGAAGTAGAGCGATGGAAATCAACTTGCAATGAACGAAAAATCCCTCTTCATATTACTTATGAAAAGGGAGCTTTTATATATTCTTATTAAATTGAAATCTTAAAAAAGATAATTAGACCTAACCTTTAAATTCAGCATTAAATGCAGAATAGTAGGTATTAAAATCTTCTTGTGTCTTCATTTCTTTGTGCTTATCCGACTTAAACATTTTTAAATACAATTCTATTTGTTGAGGATTTTGATAACCACGAAGTGGAAAAATAAGATCTCCCTTTTCATCAAAGAAAGCAATCGTAGGATACGCATTCACCTGAAGTTTACGAGTTAGATCATGAGATCCATTTCTTCTGCTAGCCAACTCTGGTTTGTAATTTTTGTTGGTATAGGTAACATCCTTATATGTCACTACTTCGTTGCCTTCAGCATTAAATTTTACAGCGTAATAATTAGCATTCACATATTTAACAACATCGGCATTCTTAAACGTATTGTTATCCAGCATTTTACAAGGGCCGCACCAAGCTGTATAAACATCCATCATTATTTTTTTTGGATTCTTTTTTTGAAGCGCTAAAGCCTCTTCAAACGTCACCCATTTAATTTGTTGAGCAAACGAACTTCCTGAAACGAAAATCGCTAGTACAACTATTGATATCAATCTTTTCATATCATCATTTTTCACTTGAAACATTCCGTAAGTTTATTAGATTTCCAACTGTAGCAAAAGCTATTCCGAACTTACAACAATTGATGAGATGCCTATAAATTTTAAGAAATTTTTACAATTTCAACTCCATAAATTAATTGATTCCGTGCATTTTTCGCTTTAAAACAGGATTTAATAAAAACATGATAATGGCTGCCGCTATTGGTATCACTGTAAATATTAAGAAAAATGTAGATAGACCATGTTCCTCCATAATCGGGTCCATATAACTACCTGTAAATCCTCCTAAAAGATTTGCGAAGAAATTGGCAGTGAACCAAATCCCAAACATTAAGCTTACAAATTTCACAGGCGCCAATTTACTGACATAGGATAATCCAACAGGGGAAACACATAATTCTCCCATGGTATGGAGAAAATAGGCCACAACTAAAAACATTAGACTCACAGATGCTGTTTTCGCGCCATCTGGTATACCCGAAGCGCCGTAAGCCAAGACAGCAAATCCCAATCCTACCAACAACAATCCGATGGCAAACTTTACAGGTCCCGATGGATTAAGCTTGCTCTCCCAAATTTTGGAGAACACAGGGGCAAACAAAATAATAAACAATGAGTTCAACACCGAGAACCAGGATGCTGGCACCTCGGTTGCATCAGATTGAAATTCTCTATTTAACATCCAAATGACAATTCCCCAAATGATTACAAAACTTAAGGCCAGTAAGATATTAGCCAAAGCAAATTTGCTAAATGTTTGTTTGAATAACAGAATCAGCACCCAAGTAATAACCAGCATTGGTATGACGGTGATAATTGTATTCACGACTTTGAAAGTCATCGCAGCGCTCCCAACCAAAGCCCTATCTGTATAATCTGCGGCAAAAATCGTCATGGAACCACCTGCTTGCTCAAAGGCCCACCAAAAGAATATGACAAACAACGAGAAGACACCGATAACAATCATTCTATCTCTTATTACTTTAGAACTTTCCGTGGCTTCGATGGTATCCTCAATATCATCTCCAATTTTATCCATGCTATTTTCAATCACATCATCAAAATCCTTCGTCTGAACAGGATTTAATCCAATTCGACCAAATATCTTTTGAGTAAAATAAAATTGAAGCATGCCTAAAAACATAAAAATACCTGCCAATCCAAAGCCGTAATGCCAACCGATATTTTCTCCAATGTACCCACATAATAGAATTCCTAAAAAGGCGCCTGCATTGATTCCCATATAGAAAATGGTGTATCCACCATCTTTTTCTTTGCCTTGCGATTTGTACAGCTGCCCAACCATAGAGCTGATATTCGGTTTAAAGAATCCGTTACCGATGATCAAAAACGTAAGACCAGCATAAAAGAACATGGGAGTAACACCTTCAAAAGCCATAGAGGCATGACCTAACGTCATGATGAAAGCGCCCAATACGATCGCCCTCCTGTAACCCATAAATTTATCGGCAATAAAACCACCTATAATAGGCGTAATGTAAACTAGACCAGTGTACCAACCATATAAAACCAAGGCATCTGCCCTACTCCATTCCCATCCACCTTCTAATATGGTTTTGGTTAAGAAAAGAACGAGAAGTGCACGCATCCCATAATAAGAGAAACGTTCCCACATTTCAGTGAAAAATAACACAAATAAACCTGCTGGATGTCCTAAAACAGTTCTTTGGTTCTCTGCTGAGCCGCCATATTTAAATTCCATAGTATAATTTTATATAGTTAGATTATTTTTGATTATTTATAGTATTAACTATGGTTTTGATTTCGAGGCCTCCGCGCTATCTCCCAAAGTACGATGAATAAAATCAGTCATTTTAGTATATAAATGAAGTCGTGTATTACCGCCATAGATACCGTGATTTTTATCTGGGTAAATCATCCATTCAAACTGTTTGTTGGCTTGAATCAAGGCCTCAATCATTTGAAAACTATTTTGAACATGCACATTATCATCACCAGAACCATGAATGAGTAGAAAATCTCCTTTTAGACCATCGACATAATTGATGGGAGAATTCTCATCATAACCACTTGCATTCTCTTGTGGAGTCGTCATAAATCGTTCCGTATAAATGGAATCGTAAAATCTCCAACTCGTTACAGGCGCCACTGCAATCGCCATTTTAAAAACGTCACTTGCTCTAAAAATAGCATTGCTGCTCATATAACCACCAAAACTCCAGCCCCAAATTCCAATTCTATCGGCATCGATGTATGACAATTTACCCAAATCTTTTGCCGCCTGAATTTGGTCTTCCAATTCATATTTACCCAATTCATTTTGGGTTACTTTTTTGAAATCCGCACCTTTAAAACCTGTACCTCTTCCATCGACACAAGCCACTATGTAGCCTTGCTGTGCCAACATCTGATACCAATAATCATTTGCAGAATTCCATTGGTTCGCCACTTGCTGCGAACCTGGACCTGAATATTGGAACATAAATAACGGATACGTTTGGTTAGCATCAAAATTTGCTGGTTTCAGCATCCACATATTCAAATCATTACCATTTATTTTGATGGTGGAAAATTCTTTTTTAGACAATTTATAATCCGATAATTTTTCATTAAGTGCTTGGTTATCGACAATCGTTTTGATGACGGTGCCAGTTTTGGAAGCGTTCAACGTATAAATTGGTGGCGTCGTTGCACTTGAATAAGAGTTGATGAAATAAGTGAAATCGGCACTGAAATCTGCGCTGTTCGTTCCTGTTTCTTTTGTCAAACGTTTTTTGTTTTTCCCATCCAAAGAAATAGAATAAACATCTCTGTTGATGGACCCATTTTCAACCGATTGATAAAAAATCGTATTGTTCGGTTCGTCGTAACCATAATAATTGGTTACTTCCCAAAGGCCAATGGTCACTTGCTTGATGAGTTTTCCGTCTTTCGAATAGTGATAAATATGATTATAACCATCTTTTTCACTTGTCCAGATAAAGCTATTGTTTTTCAAAAAAGTAAGATTATCCGTCACATCAACGTATGCTTTGTCTGTTTCTTCCAAAATCAATTTGGAAGTCATGTTTTTAGCATCGACCAACCACAAATCCAATTCATTTTGTTGTCTATTGAGATATTGAGCACTTAAAATATCGGCATCATTCGTCCATTTCAAACGTGTGATGTAAAAATCTTTATAATCCTTTGAAACTTTTACCTCACTTGTTTTGTCAGCAGATGCATCATAAACATGCAACGATACTAAAGAATTTGCCTCACCCGCTTTTGGATATTTAAATCTGTTTTGTTCCGGGTATAAATTTTTCCCAAAAATATCCATAGAAAACTCTGGTACATTGGACTCATCAAATTTGATGAATGCTATTTTTGTCCCATCCGCATTCCATTCAAAAGCACGAACAAAGGAAAATTCCTCTTCATATACCCAATCCGTAATCCCATT
>JBBSOJ010000093.1:0-11055 GCA_038259855.1 Flavobacteriales bacterium | reverse complement strand
GTAAATAACTTACGTGTACCTCATAGGTTTCGCCCAACGTAAATTCTGAAGGGATGTCAACACTCTCTACTGGTAAAATTTCATAAAAGAAATCATCGTTGTTATCATCCTCTACACTGCACGATACCAACGACAGTACAATTGCAAGAACTATAAATACTTGTTTCATAATTTATTAAAACCTTTTATATATGGTCTTTTCAATACGTAGATGCGAAAAGATGAAAAAGGTTGCGTACAAAAATAAAAAAATCCCGAAATTAATCGGGATTGTACTTCTTAATCGCCTGATGCGGCTGCTTTGGCTATTTTCCTGACCTTCTGTTCAAGTTCATCCATAAGTTCTGGATTGTCCTTTATCAGTGCTTTAACAGCGTCTCGACCTTGTCCTAATTTTGTGTCCTCGTAGCTAAACCAAGACCCACTTTTCTTAACAATTTCGTTTTCTACTGCAATGTCTAAAATTTCACCGACTTTTGATATTCCTTCACCATACATGATGTCGAATTCGGCCATTTTGAATGGTGGCGCTACTTTGTTTTTTACAACTTTAACTCTGGTTTTATTACCAGCAACGTTACCGTCGGTTTCTTTAATTTGTGTAGAACGTCTGATATCTAAACGGACAGATGCATAAAATTTAAGTGCATTTCCACCTGTGGTTGTTTCTGGGTTACCGAACATCACGCCAATTTTTTCACGTAATTGATTAATGAAAATCACGGTACAGTTTGTTTTGCTGATAGAGCCTGTTAATTTTCTCAAGGCTTGAGACATCAGTCGCGCATGTAAACCCATTTTGGAGTCTCCCATCTCGCCTTCAATTTCAGCTTTGGGTGTTAAGGCTGCTACAGAATCAATAACAACAATATCGATGGCACCAGAACGAATCAAATTATCAGCAATCTCAAGGGCCTGTTCACCATTGTCAGGTTGTGATATAATTAAATTCCCAATGTCCACTCCCAACTTTTCTGCATAGCCTCTGTCAAAAGCATGTTCTGCATCTATAAATGCTGCAATGCCACCAGCTTTTTGAGCTTCTGCAATCGCATGTAATGTTAAGGTGGTTTTACCTGAAGATTCTGGTCCGTATATTTCTATCACCCTGCCGCGAGGATAACCTCCAACGCCAAGTGCAATGTCCAAACCTAAAGAACCTGAAGAAATCGATTCAACATCAACGACAGCTTGATCGCTCATCTTCATTACCGTTCCTTTTCCATATGCTTTATCCAACTTATCTAACGTAAGCTGTAAAGCCTTTAATTTTGCATCTTTTTCACTAGCCATTATATCGAAATTTGTCTTATTAAATTGAGGCTAAATTACAACAACTTTTAATTTTTTCAATGGGATGACGCAACCTTTTTATACATTCTGCATCTACCAATTGAGATTGGAAAATCTTGTTATGAAATCTAGTATTCTGAAAGCGTTTAACAAACTCATTCATTAATCTAATAGTGTTAGCAGATGAAATTTTTTAAAAAAACACTTACAAAAAACGCATTAGGTGTTTCAGTTGCGATTACGGTTAATGGCAGTTGTAAAGCCGATGGTGGCTAGCTCGGATTGTATTTTTTGAATATTTAAAATTTAAAAATATACTCACGAGTTAGCCCTCTGAAAGCACTTTGGAACGACCAAAGTGCTTATTTATTGGCCAGCCCACTGCCCACTGCCCACTGCCCACCGCCCACGTGCGACTTCCGACTTCCGACTGCCAACTGCCAACTGCCAACTGCCTACTGCCTACTGCCTACTGCCTACTGCAAACTTTTCCCTATCTTTGCAAATTCTTAAACCTTAAAAAATTAGTATAGCATGCAACTGTACAATAAATTAAGCGCTAAAGAAAGAGCAGAACTTATTGAGCAAGCAGGTAAACACCGCTTGACCATCTCTTTTTACGCGTATGCTAAAATAGAAAGTCCGAAACTTTTAAGAGACCATCTTTTTGTTCATTGGAACGCCCTTGATGTCCTTGGGCGCATCTATATTGCCGAGGAAGGTATCAACGCCCAACTCTCTATTCCTGCCGATCATTTTAAAGAATTTAAAACGCATTTAGACAGTATTTCATTTCTCGAAGATGTGCGTTTAAACATTGCGCTAGAACATCATAATTTTTCTTTTTTGAAATTAAAGATCAAGGTTAGGGACAAAATCGTTGCTGATGGACTGAATGATAAAACGTTTGATGTCACCAACATTGGAATCCACGTAGACGCCAAAACATTCAATGAAATGATTGAGGATCGCAACACTATTTTGGTGGATATGCGAAACCATTATGAAAGTGAGATCGGTCATTTTAAAAATGCCATTACCCCCGATGTGGATACCTTCAGAGAATCATTAGATATTATCGAAGAAGATTTAAAAGACCATAAAGAAGATAAAAATCTTGTGATGTACTGTACGGGTGGCATTCGGTGCGAAAAAGCGAGTGCCTATTACAAGCATAAAGGCTTTAAGAATGTATTTCAATTGGAAGGTGGCATCATTAATTATGTAAGACAGGTAGAAGCAGATCAGCTTGAAAATAAGTTTATCGGTAAGAATTTTGTGTTTGACCAACGCCGTTCAGAACGTATTTCGGAAGAAGTCATTGCAAAATGCCATCAATGTGGTCAACCTGCAGACTTGCATACCAATTGCGCAAATGATGCTTGTCATTTGTTGTTCATTCAGTGTGAAGATTGCAAAAAGGCGATGGAAAATTGCTGTTCATCAACCTGTCAGGAAGTCTATCTACTGCCTTACGAAGAACAAAAAGCCATGCGGAAAGGACAAGGTAATAGCAACGACATTTTTAAAAAAGGTCGAACGGATCATTTGCCTTTTAAGAAGGATTTGAGGAATATTTTTGAAACTAACAAGGAATAACAAAACACAGTCAGTTTGAGCGTAATCGAGATGCTTTGGCGGTTCTCGACTCCGCTCTAACTGACAAATAATTAGCTCATTCTTTAATAAGTTTTATTGTCTTTATCTGATTAGCATCGCCTTTCAAAGTCAAAAAGTAAAGTCCGTTTGAAAGTGTTTCAATATTTATTTCTTTGATTCCTTCAGAAGAATTGTTTTCAATCATACGAATTGTCTTTCCTAACATATCAACTATCAAAGCTTTTTTAATAGAACTACTGCTAGAAACAGTAATGTGATTGTTGGAAGGATTCGGGAAAATAGACGTTTTACTAAAGTCTTTTTCATCCACACTTAATGTTCCTACGGTAAACATATGATTCACGGTTTGTCCCAAATAATTGATTTGCCAGGTCCAATTACCAGGAATGTTTGAAGGATTCACAGACCAATACCAATAAGACGAGTAGTAACTGTCAGTCAAATTAAAATTGAAATTCAAAAAAGCAGAGCCATCAGGTCTTAAGACTTTTAGATTCATACTTGTACCAGCAACTTGATCTCTTAAGTAAGCTCCTAAAAAAACAGTTGCTCCAACTTCGAATGCGTCACTTTCATTGGTAATTTCTTGGGTTGGGCACGCCGGGAAAACTGGTGGTGCCGAATGTGTCAGGGCAGCATTGATATTCGGATTATTATAGGGTTTTTGAGCTTGCCACCAAGAATCGGCATTCAGGCTGTTGCAAGTGCCAGCATAAGGGTCGATTAAAACATCTGTACCTGTGCCGTTCCATTCAATTTCAGAATAGGCCTCAAAATGTAGGTGTGGACCCGTTGAGTTCCCTGAACTCCCAACAATTCCAAGATATTCGCCTTCAGACACCATATCTCCCACGTTTTTAGTCGTTGGCGAATTCTGTTTCATATGTCCATATAAGGCAACACTGCCATCAGAATGTTGAACGTAAACCGCATTCCAATTTCCACCGCCCAATGCACAGCTTCTATCGGGATGAGTACTGGCTTTTGAAATAATTTGCCCAGGCGCGGCGGCAATAATCTCTACTTCATCATTGTCCATCATTTTCCAAGTAAATGGCCAAGTGTACATATCTATACCTGCATGGTTATAGCCATTGGCAACATCATAAGTTCGTGTTCCACAATCGTAGTCAAGAAGTTGGTTTGGAAACGCTGGATTTTGGTCAACATAATTAGAAATTGCCCACACATCATTGTATTCGAGTCCATCTTTCTTTTTTATAGGCCAACTGAACATTGGATGATTTTCAACACCCCTATCGGCAGAATCAAAAGCCAACCGATTTTGCGATTTTAATTCTTGGATGCTGGTTTTTATGTCAGACATGACCGCTTCTCTCTGCAAATCAGTTAAACAAGGTGTCTTACTTTCATTGAATTTGTATTCGCCTCCACCAACAAGTTCTTGTCCTATAATTACATTGAAAGTGCAAAAAAATGCGATACCAATTAGATACGTAAAGATTGATTTCATGACATATGGTTTTTAAGATTATATAGATACATCGCACTTTTATAAAAATGTGAGCAATTAATTTAAGGCTTTTTGAAATTCGATTCCTATTGAAGAAAAAAATCACCTACTAAACTCTATTTCAATACTTTATTGAAGTAGCTTGTTAAAGCTGTGCCTTCTGAAGGTTTCTCATAAATGACTGAATAAATAATGGTATCTTTACGTCTTAAAAAATTTTATTAATCTTCATTCGTTATTCAGTATAACGAATTTTATATATAACATTATGAGTTGCAAAAGTTGCTCAACCGGATCGGATGGACAACCAAAAGGATGCAAAAACAATGGGACTTGTGGTACAGATAGTTGTAACAAGTTAACAGTTTTTGATTGGTTGGCCAATATGACGCTTCCCGAAGGACAAGAAGCTTTTATAGGCGTAGAAGTCCGATTTAAAAACGGAAGAAAGCAGTATTACAAAAACACAGAGAATCTCACCTTAAGCATCGGCGATGTTGTGGCTACACAAGCCCAATCTGGTCATGACATAGGTATGGTTACGCTTACAGGCGAATTGGTAAAAATTCAAATGAAGCGTAAAAAAGTGGATATCAATAATGAAGAAGACGTGATGAAGATCTACCGCAAGGCGTCTCAGCGAGATATTGATATCTGGTCAAAAGCGCGAGATCGCGAGGACCCAATGAAAGTCAAAGCGCGACAATTTGCGATTGACTTAAAACTTCATATGAAGATTTCGGATATCGAATTTCAAGGAGACGCCAGTAAAGCAACCTTTTATTATACGGCTGAAGAACGCGTTGATTTTAGGGAATTGATCAAATTATTTGCTAAAGAATTCCGCACACGAATAGAGATGAAGCAAGTTGGATTTCGACAAGAGGCTTCACGACTTGGAGGTATTGGATCTTGTGGGCGGGAATTATGCTGTTCTACTTGGCTTACAGATTTTAGAAGTGTGAGTACATCTGCGGCGAGATATCAGCAATTATCCTTGAATCCCTTAAAGTTGGCAGGCCAGTGCGGTAAGTTAAAATGCTGCCTCAATTATGAACTGGATTCCTATTTGGATGCCTTAAAAAGTTTTCCAAAAACAGACACCAAGCTTTTTACCGAAAAGGGAACGGCAGTATGTCAAAAGACGGATATTTTTAAAGGTCATATGTGGTTCGCTTACGAAGGCGACTGGATGAATTGGCACAAATTGACTGCAGAACAAGCAAATGAAATCATACTAAAAAATAAAAAAAGGGAAAAAGTCAGCAGTCTTGAGGAATATGCTGTTGAGCTTGTCGAAGAAGTGAAGATTGAATATGAAAATGTGGTCGGTCAAGATAGTTTAACACGTTTCGATACTCCAAAACGTAAAAATAAACGTAAAAATACAAGAGGAAAGCAGAAGCAAAAAGAAACGACTTCGCAAGAAGCACCTCAAAAACCTCAAAAGAAGAAACAACCAAGAAATCGTCCACCAAAACGCAAAGATAATGATGCCAATTAAGAGTGTTTGGTTTATCATATTTGTAATGATTATGATGAGTTCCTGTGACTCAAATCGCGTTTATGATGAATATAAATCGGTGCCTGATGCTTGGGAGAAAGATGCAGAAATAGCTTTTAATGTTACGCCTCCAGATACGATAAGTGCCTTTAATCTATTCGTAAATATTAGAAATACGAACGCCTATAAATTCAGTAATTTATTCTTGATTGTAGAAATGGAGTATCCTCATGGAAAAACCATTAAGGATACCTTGGAATACGAAATGACCGAAAAAAACGGAGAACTTTTAGGTGAAGGGCTCATGGACATAAAAGAAAATAAATTATGGTATAAAGGGTATGATTCCCCTTTTATATTTGAAGAACAAGGAGAATATCGCATCAGTATTCAACAGGCGATGCGTAATAATGGCGATGTAAATGGCGTTGATACTTTGGAAGGCATCACTGATGTCGGTTTTAGGATTGAAACTATAACCAATTAATTTTTGACTATGGCTAAAAAAAAGGCAGCAACTCAAGACTTCTCGAAGTATGTTCGTTGGTTTTGGATAACATTTTTAGGTGGAATTTTCCTGATTGTTTTATTATTTTTGTTGGCATCCATGGGTGCTTTTGGCGAAATGCCAGATTATACCGTGTTGGAAAATCCGAATACCAATTTGGCCACGGAGATTATTTCTTCCGATGGAAAAACTCTTGGTAAATTTTATTTAAACGATAACAGAACGCCGGTTGACTATTCCGAACTTCCCAAACATTTGGTAGACGCTCTGATAGCGACCGAAGATATTCGTTTTCATGAACATTCAGGTATTGATGCAAGAGGCACGCTGCGGGCGTTTTTCTTTTTAGGAAAGCGAGGAGGCGCAAGTACAATCTCCCAGCAAGTAGCTAGGCAATTATTTGTTGGCGTGAGGTCTAAAAATGTGCTTGAGACAGCAACTCAAAAAATAAAAGAGTGGGTTATTGCGACCCGTTTGGAGCGCCAATATACCAAAGAGGAAATTATTGCCATGTATTTTAATATCTATGATTTTGGGAATAATGCCGATGGTATACGAAGTGCAGCGAGTATTTATTTCGGGAAAGAACCGATGGAATTAGATCTAAAAGAATCTGCAATGCTAGTGGGCATGTTCAAAAACTCGTCTTTATACAACCCAAGATCACATCGCAATCCTGAAGGCACCAAAAACAGAAGAAATGTGGTGTTCGATCAAATGTATAAATATGATTTTGTTGATAAGGAAAGTAATGATTCATTGCGCAAATTAGATCTTGGATTAAGATATTCTCCACAGTCCCATAAAGAAGGATCTGCGACGTACTTTAGAGCCTATTTGCAAGACTTCATGAAAAAATGGATCGAAGACAATCCAAAACCAGATGGTTCTAAACATAGCCTTTATAACAGCGGATTAAAAATTCATACAACAATTGATTCCCGGATGCAGGGTTATGCAGAAGATGCTGTAATTAGACATATGACAAACCTTCAGGCAGAATTTTTCAAACAGAATACGCCAGAACGCAACAAAACAGCTCCTTTTGTGAATTTAAATGAAGCGGAAATTGAAAAGTTGTTAAACCAAGGTATGAAACAGTCCGAGCGTTGGAGAGTTATGAGGCGTCAAGGCAAATCAGAACAAGATATTGTGGCATCATTTGATAAACCAGTTCCAATGACTGTATTTTCCTGGAAAGGTGAGATCGATACCATTATGAAGCCCATGGATTCCATGCGTTACTACAAGACCTTTCTTCATACAGGCATGATGTCGATGGAACCTCAAACGGGCCATGTGAAAGCGTGGGTTGGTGGCATTAATATGAAGCATTTTCAATATGATCACGTCAAACAAGGTAAGCGACAGGTAGGTTCTACATTCAAGCCCTTTGTATATGCTACAGCCATTGATCAGCTTCATCTTTCTCCGTGTGATACCTTCCCGAATACGCTGACAACCATTGACGCCATGAAATTTGGAAATCCATTACCGTGGACTGCAAAAAATTCTGATGGTAAGTATGGTGGTTTCAGAACCTTAAAAAGTGCTTTGGCAAATTCCATAAATACCATTACTGCAGGACTAATGGATAAGGTGGGGCCTGAACCTGTTATTGATATGGCTAGAAATCTTGGGATTGAGTCAGAAATCCCTGCAGTACCTGCCATTGCTTTAGGAACTCCAGATTTAAGCGTGTATGAAATGGTTGGTGCGTATGCAACGTTTGCCAATAAAGGGGTTTATAATAAACCTGTCATGATCACGCGTATTGAAGATAAAAATGGTACTATATTATTTCAATTTACACCAGAATCCAAAGACGTGTTGAGCGAAGAAGTTGCGTATGTAACCTGTAACTTGCTAGAAGGCGTTACAGAAGGTGGCTCTGGTACTCGCTTAAGAACGACATGGGCAACCGATAATAAGGTGTATAAAGAAATCATCACTGGCTATCCGTATGGGTTTACCAACCCAATTGCCGGTAAAACCGGGACTACACAGAATCAAAGTGATGGTTGGTTTATGGGTATGGTGCCTAACCTTGTCACTGGCGTCTGGGTAGGTGCAGACGATAGAGCTGCGCATTTTAAATCCATTACCTATGGTCAAGGCGCATCTATGGCATTGCCTATTTGGGGAATGTTCATGAAAAGCTGTTATGCCGATAAAACGTTGGATGTTTCTACAGCAGCGTTTGAGCGGCCAAATGAACTTTCCATTAACGTAGATTGCAGTCGAAGAAGTACGGATGATTCATCAGATACCGAAGGCGGATTTGTAGATGAGTTGGATTTCTAATCCATATAACAGTTAACATAGTAAAGCCAATCTAATACGGTAAAGTGTTTTAGATTGGCTTTTTTATTTTGTAATTTTAAGATTCAAAACAGACATACAATGATTAATAAAAAAGTAGCCAACATCGATGAAGCCATGCAGGGCGTAAAAGATCATATGACCCTAATGCTTGGTGGATTTGGGCTCTGTGGTATTCCTGAAAACGCCATTACTGCACTAGTAAAACTCAACGTAAAAGAGTTGACCTGTATCTCAAACAATGCAGGCGTTGATGATTTCGGATTGGGTCTATTGTTGCAGAAAAAGCAGATAAAAAAAATGATATCGTCCTATGTTGGTGAAAACGATGAGTTTGAACGGCAGATGTTAAGCGGTGAACTCGATGTTGAATTGATTCCTCAAGGAACATTGGCCGAACGTTGTAAAGCGGCCCAATCAGGATTTCCAGCCTTTTACACACCGGCTGGCTATGGCACTGAAGTAGCAGAAGGAAAAGAAACAAGGGAATTTGACGGAAAAATGCATGTTTTAGAAATGGCGTTCAAAGCCGATTTTGCCTTTGTTAAAGCATGGAAAGGCGATGCCGCTGGAAACTTGATCTTTAAAGGAACTGCCAGAAATTTTAATCCATCCATGTGCGGCGCGGCGACGATAACGGTAGCTGAAGTTGAAGAATTGGTGCCAGTAGGTTCTTTGGATCCTAACCAGATTCACATTCCGGGTATTTTTGTACAACGTATTTTTCAAGGGCGTGACTATGAGAAAAGGATTGAACAGCGTACGGTAAGACAAAAAAATGAAGAATAAAATCTTCTAAATACATGTCAGTGACTTTCAAAGAAGAACAGAAATTTACGCAATGGTGGGTATGGCTGATTTTAGTGACAGTTGGCGTTTTACCTTTCGTTTTAAACTACGATGAATTCTTAAGTACCGAACATATTTTTGAAAAGATCTTAACCGATTGGGTAGTTATATGGCCTTTACTTTCTATGTTTGGTTTGATAATTATGTTTCTGACAATGAAGCTAACAACTAAAATAGATTCGAATGGTATTCAAATGACCTTTTTCCCTTTCGTCTTTAAAAAAGTGACATGGAATAACATAAGAAATGCTGAAGTGGTGAATTACGGATTTGTTGGCGGATGGGGTATCCGATTTTGGACAGACTACGGGACCGTTTATAATATTAGAGGAACTAAAGGCGTGGCCATTCAACTTTTAAATGGTAAAAAATTCCTTATTGGAACTCAAAAGGCTGAAGAACTGGTAAAAGTTTTAAAGTCAGTTAGAAGTCATGGCATTCATTAGACATTAAGCTGTAGAGATTCAAATATTGAAAGAGGCAAAATCACTTCAAATATTAATAAAGAACAGAAATCTAAATGTTGATTTGACAAGAGATTTAGATTTAAAACAATAAACTATGTTAGACAAAATAGGAATCGCAAAGCGAATTGCAAAAGAAGTAAAAGATGGCTATTATGTCAATCTTGGAATTGGCATACCTACGTTGGTGGCCAACTATGTAAGAGATGATATAGAAGTTGAGTTTCAAAGTGAGAACGGGGTTTTGGGTATGGGGCCATTTCCATTTGATGGTGATGAAGATGCCGATCTCATCAATGCTGGTAAGCAAACCATTACAACGCTTCCTGGTGCGAGTTTCTTTGATTCGTCAATGAGTTTCGCTATGATACGAGGTAAGCATGTAGATCTGACGATTTTGGGCGCTATGGAGGTTTCTGAACAAGGCGATATTGCCAATTGGAAGATTCCCGGTAAGATGGTGAAAGGGATGGGGGGCGCTATGGATTTGGTCGCAAGTGCAGAAAATATCATTGTCGCCATGATGCACACGAATAGGGAAGGCGAATCAAAACTTCTTAAAAAATGTTCTTTGCCATTAACCGGTGTTGGCTGCGTGAAAAAAATAGTCACTAATCTAGCGGTCATTGAAGTCACCCCAAAAGGATTTAAATTATTAGAGCGCGCCAAAGGCGTTTCAGTTGAAGACATTCAAAAGGCAACCGAAGGTAAATTGATTATCGAAGGCGATATCCCGGAAATGGAATTATAAACTAGATAGCAACCATTTGATAAAAGGTTGAAATTAAAAATTATTCTTTTCAAAATAATGTCATTTTAATAATTACAAATCGATTGACACTTTGAATGGGGAATTGGTTTTAGAAAAATGTGCTGTTCTGAAGCGTTATGCGTATGAAGAAATATACCGGTTATAATAAAAACAACACAAAAGCTAATAATTTGTAAGACAGAGTATTAAAAAATGTAATTTATTTTATATCTTTTATAAAAAATGAAAATTACATCCATAGTACTTATC
>JBBSOJ010000092.1:0-11267 GCA_038259855.1 Flavobacteriales bacterium | reverse complement strand
GGTTGATGACGTAATTTCCTATGTGCAACATAAAAATATGGATTACGGCACCAACGGTTTAGTTGAGCATTTTCCCGATGGCCAAGATATTGAAGTTTTTAAATTTTCAGCTCTTGAAATGGCCTGGAAAAATGCAAAACTTAATTCCGAACGTGAACACGTCACGCCTTATATAAGAAATCATGCTAACGGCGCAGGTGAAAACCGTTTCGAAATGATCAATTATCCTTGTGAATCTGATTATTCTCATATTCGGATGACCGTCGATGAGCCACGTGATTTCGATTTAATCGCCTATTTAATTCAACACTTGGGCACCGATAAGTCATGGTTAGACTATACAAACTACATCATCGACAACGATCTCACCAAAATGAACAATGAAATTATAAGAAACGAAGGACTTTTGAAGTCTTTAAAAAACGATAACTAATGGGAAAAGGACAAGAATTATATACAAAAGCAAAAACATTGATCCCAGGTGGAACGATGCTGCTTTCAAAACGACCAGAAATGTTTTTGCCAGACCATTGGCCTTCTTACTTTTCTAAAGCGAAAGGCTGTAAAGTATGGGATTTGGATGGAACTGAATTATTGGACATGTCCATTATGGGTATCGGCACCAACACCCTTGGCTATGGTAATGATGAGGTGGACGCTGCCGTCATGGAAACTGTTAAAAGCGGTAACATGAGCACCTTAAACTGTCCTGAAGAAGTTTATCTGGCTGAACGCTTGATCGAATTGAATCCTTGGGCCGATATGGTCCGTTTCGCGCGCACAGGTGGTGAAGCAAATTCGATCGCTATTCGAATTGCGCGAGCAGCCTCAGGAAAAGATAATGTCGCTATCTGTGGGTATCATGGTTGGCATGACTGGTATTTGTCGGCAAATCATAACGGTGGCGATGATCTTTCAAATCACTTGATTCCTGGATTAAGTCCAAAAGGAGTTCCTAAAAATTTAAAAAACACGGTGTTTCCATTTCATTATAACAATTTTGAAGAGTTGTTGGACATCGTTGAACATAACAATATCGGGGTCATCAAAATGGAAGTCTTGCGTAATTTTGGCCCTGAAGACAATTTTTTACATAAAGTTAGAAAATTGGCAACGGACAAAAATATCGTATTGATCTTTGATGAATGTTCTTCGGGATTTAGAGAGACTTTTGGAGGCATATTCAAAAAATTCGGCGTAGAACCAGATGTTGCCATGTTCGGCAAAACATTAGGGAATGGCTATGCATTGACAGCTGTGGTTGGCAAGAAATCGGTTATGGAAGCCGCCCAAACATCATTTATCAGCAGTACGTTTTGGACAGAACGCATTGGGCCAACAGCGGCTTTGGAAACTTTAAAAGTAATGGAACGGGTAAAATCTTGGGAGATCATTACAGCGACAGGCGCCAAAATGCAACAGGGTTGGAAAGATCTTGCGAAATCCCATGGACTTGACATTACAGTCGCCGGACTGTCGGCAATGACAACATATGGTTTCAACAGTGAGCATGCGGCACATTACAAAACCTACATCACGCAAGAAATGTTGAAAAAAGGATTTCTTGCAAGTACGCATTTTTATGCGAGTACGGCACACACCGACGAGCATTTGAGCTCGTATTTCAACGCGTTGGATAGTGTCTATGCTACAATTGCGAAATGCGAATCTGAAACATTGAATATTAATGATCTTTTAGAAGGTCCTGTTTGTCATGGCGGATTCAAAAGACTGAATTAATAGTCATGAAATACAAGGTTCTAAATAAACAAGTATTTATCAACGGTAATTTTTCCATTGTCCCTATTCGGATGGAAGATCGGTTTGTCATAAAAAAATGGCGAAATGAGCAAATCTTCCATCTACGACAAGATAAATTATTGACGGATGAAGCTCAAGATGTTTATTTTAATACTGTTGTAAAGTCACTATTTGATCAAGACAAGCCCAATCAGCTCTTGTTTTCCTATATGCAAGGTGATCAGTGTATTGGCTATGGTGGCTTGGTACACATGAATTGGGTTGATAAAAACGCAGAAATTTCATTTATAACAGACACCGCTTTAGGCAAGGCAAAATACGGCGATCATTTATCCACCTTTTTAGGTTTAATTGAGCAAGTGGCGTCACAGGAATTAAAGTTTCATAAAATCTTTACCTATGCTTTTGATGTCAGACCTGAAATTTACCCTGTATTGGAAGCAAGCGGATTTCACAACGAAGCAATACTAAAAGAGCATTGTCTTTTTGATGGTCGTTTCATCGACGTATTGATACATTCAAAGCTAGTTTGAGAGGTTCCCTGCAACTCAACAAGTTAAACAACCATTCAACTACAAAAGAAATAAGCCTATTTGAATAGCTGTATATTTGAATCTTGCGAATTTTTCAAGTGAAATTATTAATTAAATACCGAAAGTGATGCTGACCTTCAGACGAGCGAACATAAGTGATGTTGATCTGTACTTTAAATGGACGAATGATGCTTTGGTAAGACAAAACTCGTTAAATACTAATGAAGTGCAACTCACTGATCATATCGCTTGGTTTACTAGAAAAATTGAGGATCCGAATGTATTGATGTATATTTTTTTAGATGAAGAGAATAATCCTGTAGGCCAGGTTATTGTTGAGAAAAAAAATACTGGGACTGCCGTTGGGCAATCCGTGGCCCATGAACACCGAGGTAAAAAATACAGTACAGAAATGCTCACCAAGGCCACTGATGACTTTTTAATCAGCTTCCCCAAGGACACCATTGTAAGTGTTGTAAAAGCAACTAATATAGCTTCTTTAAAGATGTCAAAAAATAGCGGTTTTACCCATGTAAAATCTGGTCATGAGGAAGACAATGTTCTAGTTCTAAAAGGCTATCAGCAAAATGACGAGGACTTTATTACCGTTGCAAAAAAAACATACAATTTAAAATAACGCCAAATTCCATGGAAAACAACGAAGTCCTTAACATCATAAAAGAGCGGGTATTTATCATTGCAGAATTATCTGCAAATCATAACGGTTCTATTGAGACCGCTATTGAAACCATAAAGGCGGCCAAACGCGCGGGTGCAGACTGTATAAAATTACAGACCTATACTGCGGATACCATGACGATTGATTCTAAAAAACCAGGATTTGTAATTGAAGGCACTATTTGGGATGGTAAAAATCTATACGAACTTTATCAAGAAGCCTACACGCCTTATGAATGGCATGAAGCCTTATTCAAAGCGGCAGCAGACGAAGGTTTAGTGTGCTTCTCTTCTCCTTTCGACAGAACAGCTGTTGACTTGTTGGAAAGTCTAAACGTTCCTGCTTATAAAATTGCATCGTTTGAGATTACCGACATTCCGCTTATTGAGTATGTGGCTTCCAAGGGTAAACCTGTAATTATATCTACAGGCATCGCTGGTATTGAAGATATAGAATTGGCCATCGCAGCATGTAAGCGGATGGGCAATCATGATATTGCTGTACTTAAATGCACCTCAAGTTATCCAGCACCTATTGAAGAAGCCAATATGGTCATGGTAAAAGATCTTGGTGAGCGTTTTGATGTGATTCCTGGTTTATCCGATCATACGATAGGTTCTACTGCTCCCGTAGTTGCCACGTGCTTTGGAGCTAGAATCATTGAAAAACACTTTATTCTCGATCGGTCTGTTGGCGGTCCGGATGCGTCCTTCTCAATGAATGAAGAAGAATTTACAGAGATGGTAAAAGCCATTCGTAATGCCGAAAAAGCTATCGGGTCTGTAAGCTACGATCTAACGGAAAAACAACAAAATGGCAGAAATTTTAGTCGATCCCTTTATGTCGTAAAGGATATGGCAGAAGGTGACCTATTTACAGAATCTAATGTGAGAAGTATTCGCCCAGGTTATGGCATGCATCCTAAACACTACAAAGAAATTCTAGGCCAAAAATCAAATAGAGCAATCGAAAAAGGTGAGCCTATGGATTTTAATTTGATAGATAACTAATGCATAGGATATTAGCAATTTTAAAAACTGCCTTCAAAAATAAGGTCTTCCTATTTATTTTTAGCAGATACGGTACCTATGCCATCACATTTCTTAATACCTTATTTATTGCAGCCTTTCTAGGTCCTTTTTATTTAGGAATTTGGGGATTTATTACGTTGGTTACCCAATATATGAATCACTTAAGTTTTGGGATTGCTGATTCTGTGACAGCGATATTATCCATCAATAAAGGCAAAGAGTTTTATTCTCAAAAGATTATAGGAACGGCAGTTACGATGCTTTTGGTATTATCTCTTGTGGCAATCGTGTTATTTGGTATTAATGATCTATTTGATATTAATATAGGTGGAAAATATAATTTTTCAACCTATGCGCCTTTAGTTGTATTTATTGGGATTCTAGTGTATTTCAATACGCTATTCAGTCAAATTTTTCGAGTATATGGTAGATTGTTTGAGATTGCGTTCAGTCAAACTATTTTCCCGGTATGCATGCTGTTGGCGATAATTTTCTTTCGAAATGAGAATTTACTTTGGGCTTTAGTTATTGCTAATTTTTTATCATTCTTTGTGACCTTCATTTTATATCTGGTTAGAACTCCTATCAAAATCAGACCTATTTTTATCTTTTCTCTTTTTAAACGTATTCAAATTAAGGGTTGGCATCTTTTTGTTTATAATGCATCTTTTTATTTCATAGTCATCTCTACGAGATCTCTTGTTAGCGTATACTACCCAGTCGAAGAATTCGGCTATTTTACGTTCGCTTTTTCCTTGGCAAATGTCATTTTACTCCTCTTGCAAGCGTTTGCATACCTTATTTACCCAAAGATGCTTAATAGATTTGCTGTTTCGAATGACACACAGAACATACAACTAATGTCACAAGTTAGAGATGCTTACGTAACCACATCTCATCTTTTGGTTCATAGTGCAATACTATTTTTTCCAGTATTTCTCATTTTTTTTCCTCAATATATATTAGCTTCTGAAGCCTTCAAATTAATTTCTTTAACCGTAGTCCTTTACACTAATTCATTTGGATATTCAGGATTATTGATCGCTAAAGGATTTGAAAAAAAATTGGGACGACTATCTTTTTCCGCCTGTCTAATCAATATAATTGTTGCTCTAATATTGATAAAGTTAGTCAACGTACCATTTACACTTGTTATATTGGCCACTATGATTAGCTATTTAATATATGTTTTGTTTTTAGGAATTTTGGGCCGTAAAATGTTAAATTTAAATACCTCTATCAATGAGGTATTAAAAGACATGTACCCTTTAAGATTGATTGCTCCTTTTACTATAAGTCTAGCATTTATTCTTTTTTCTGTTCCTAATGGCTACTTCATAGTTCCTGTTATAGCGTTTTTACTTCTTAATTTCAAGGTATTAGTCCGATTAAAAAAAGTGGTACGCTCTATTTTAGTCAATCCAAATTTTATAAACATTTAATTAAATTTTTAAAACCTGATATATGTTTGGTAAACGAGAAGTTGCTGCAATGTCCGTTGTGAATTTTATTGACAATATTCGACGAGATATTTTTTTTTATTTAAAGTGGTTAATGAGTTCAGATTTGCGTAAGGCAATGTCCGATAATATCAATTTAAAAGATAAACATAGAGGTAAACGTTGTTTCATAATCGGTAACGGACCTTCTTTAAAACATTACGATTTAAGTAAATTGACCAACGAATGCGTTTTTACTGTCAACTATATGATGAAAAGTGAGTATTTCAAAATACTTAATCCTGATTATCATCTGTTTTTTGACCCAATAGTATTTAGTTTGAATCCTGATAATATTGATGATAAGGCCAAATTTGATTTGATAGATCAGACAGCCTCAACTAATCCCGATTTACAATACATCATTCCTTTTAGAAGGAAGTCTAACTTCAATAAACTATTTCCAAAACATAAATTCATCTACCTTTATAACTATAAGATATATACAAAACGCCTTAAAAGAGTGTCTGAACTAGATAGGATTATTCCAATATTTCAAAATGTAATATTATATGCAATCAATTCTGCTATCCATATGGGTTTTGATCAGATCTATCTGATGGGAGTAGACATGACAGGATTTATGGAGCATTTTGAGTATAATAAGACAAACGATCAATGGGGACATTCCTACAAAAAAACTGAAGAAGATCAATTAAAAATCAAAAAAATCCTCGCCGAGCAGAATTTAGATAATGAGTTTTACCTAAAAGCTATTGGAAAAACATTCGAGCATTTTAAAATCATGAACCTCCATGCAAAAGCTAAAAACGTGAAACTCTACAACGCTTCTGATCATGGAGGACTCGACGTTTTGGAGCGCATTGATTATAAATCACTTTTTTAATATGATCGTATTTAAATATATTTTAGGCTTTTTCTATTCCATCATATTAAGGTTTAAAGGAGTAAAGGTACATCCGTTGGCCAGAATCACTACGAATTCAAAATTTGAAGGGTTAAACAAAATCAATAGAAATGTCGCATTCATTGATTCTAAACTAGGTGTTGGGAGTTATATCAACAACGGATCATACTTTGTAAAATCCCAAATAGGTAAATTTTGTTCCATCGGCTCAAATGTCAAAGTCATAACGGGAGACCATCCGTTACAAGACAATATATCAACACATCCTTCTTTTTTCTCATTAAGAAAACAAGCAGGATTTACATTTACAAACACGCAATTATACAAGGAAGTAAAATATGCAGACGAAAATGAATCTTATTGTGTGATCATAGAAAATGATGTTTGGATTGGATCCAATGTTCAACTATTAAGCGGGGTTACAATAAAAAATGGATCTGTAGTTGCGGCAGGATCTGTAGTTATCAAGGATGTGGAACCTTATTCAATCGTGGGAGGAATTCCTGCAAAAGAGATTAAAAAACGCTTTAGCGAGGAGGACATTGATTACTTATTACAAAACTCATGGTGGAATCGTCCTTTGGATTGGATTAGATTGAATTATTTGAAATTTCAAAAATTAGAATCCTTTAAATCTATCGATGACTTTAAACATTAATAAGAAACAATTTTTAAGTCACATAACAGGATTACTCATAATTCTAATGGCTTTTAGTGATATAACCAGCTCACGTGCTATTATATCCACATGTGCCATATTATCAATTATCATATTTATATTTTATTTTCCGATTGAGAATAGGCGTTTATTTTCAGCCGCCTCCTTATTTATCCTTTTTTTGTTAGTAATGTCGGTAGTTAATCTATTATTTACCGAAAATGGCTTTGGTGGCACATTAACATTAATGGGCAATTTACTGTTGACATTAGTCTATTTACAAAGCGACAAAAAGAAATTGACACCATGGATTATTCTATTTTATCTTATTGGAGTAGGATTTATAAGTTATAGCTTGTTTGTTTTAAAGCTAACAGCAAATGAGATTTATGTAGGATTAAGCAGAAATCATGCTGGTTTTGCCGTGGTTTTTTATACAATATTTTTAACTTTTCATTTAAAAATAACCCATAAATTATATCCAGTTTTACCAGCAATCATAAGCTTGGTTTTGTCCATCTTTCTAATCGGTCGCACTAGCATGATTGTAAGCGTAATGTTATTGGCAGTTGTATTTTATTACAAATTTCAAGATAAAAAAGTAATTCGGTTTGCAATTTTAGGATGTGTTCTACTTATAGGATCTTATTTATATCTTACGTTTCAGTCTGTGCTATTTGAAGAAACCAATTTAAATCAAGGATTGGACACACCTCGGTGGGAATTGTGGCAAATTTATATCGAACACATTAATCCGATCAATTTTTTCACGGGTCTCGATGTTAGTAATTTGCCAATGTATGATTATTTTAGTGGCAATCCGCACAACTCATTTCTCAAATTCCACTCAAGAGTTGGTTTTGGGTGCGTTGTACTGATCATTCTTTTTTTCGTTTCATTGTACCAATATTTAAAAACTGGTCAGAACTATGTTTTTTGGCTTTTGCTATTGCTGACCATTAGAGCATTTTTTGACAGTGATATTCTCATAGGAAATTTTGATTTTGTTTTTTTTATAGTAACCTTTTATTGGACCACCAACCATCAATATGACACCTGATTTTTCCATTATTACTGTCTCGTACAATAGCGAGAGCACTATCGAACGTACGATTGCTTCTATGCTAAACCAAAAGCACGATAACTTCGAGTATATCATAATCGATGGGGGCTCTAAAGATAAGACCAATGCCATTATAGAAACATTGAAACCTCAATTCAATGGAAAGTTGACCCATATTTCTGAACCCGACAGAGGAATTTATGATGGTATGAATAAGGGCATCTCCTTGGCAAAAGGCAACCTTGTTGGCTTACTCAATAGCGACGATTATTACTACGAGGATACACTTTCTAAAGTATATAAAACGTATCTTGAAACCGATGGTAAAACTGTCATTAGCGGTGAGTTGATTTTTAAAGGAGATAAAGGCGAACAGCTTTTGAGAACCAGTGAAGAGCGATTTCTAAAAAAAACCAACACTTTTAAAAATGGTGTTAGACATCCTGCTACGTTCGTACCAATGAATATCTATAAGTCTGTGGGACTATTTAATTTAGACTATAAGATTGCTGCAGATGCTGAACTTATGTTGCGCATCTACAAAGCAGACTTCAAGTTTAAATTTGTAAATGAAGTTTTGATCGTGATGGCCGATGGCGGTGCTTCCAATACAAAAGGACTATTTAAACAACTTGTTCATGAGAATTGGCTAATACTAAAAAAATATTGCCCAAATACCATATTAAGATACTACTATATTTCAATGGCCATCGTCCGCTTAAGCGCTAAAGAAATGGGTTCTAAAGTAGTATCGTACTATAGAAAAGTTGACAACACCTAATTAATGCTATGAAAAAAATTATTCTACTTACTAATTATAAAAATTTAATTCCTCAAAGAAGCCATGAAATTGAAGGCTTAAAATTAGACATCATAGCCGACATTCTTAAGAAAGAATGTTGCGAGGTTGAAATGATGACATTCCAAACATTTGTGGATCATTTATCAGAAAAAGAACGGTTTGATGGAACTTACTTTTATTATGCCAGTAGCCAATATCCTATATACAAAAGCTTTATTCAAGATATATTGATGCAAATCCCCATAAGAGGCGGGATTTTAATTCCTGATTTCAGGCATTTCATGGCCCACGAGAATAAGAATTTTCAAGAACTGGAAAAAATAAGATTAGGAATAAATAGTCCCAAAGGTATCCCTGTTGGTACCTACGAAGAGGGTATTGAAATTTTGAATCGCATCTCCTACCCTACAGTGATCAAAAAATCGACTGGGTTTAGAAGTAGGAACGTTCAGCTTGC
This sequence comes from Flavobacteriales bacterium, assembly GCA_038259855.1. Classification (GTDB taxonomy): domain Bacteria; phylum Bacteroidota; class Bacteroidia; order Flavobacteriales; family Flavobacteriaceae; genus JBPOFM01. The sequence goes on along the minus strand of JBBSOJ010000092.1, from coordinate 1,916 downwards.
AAAAAATAAAGTGCAAGCAAAAAAAATATTAGCAGGAATGCTTGAAAACAATTTTAAATTTGACATTGACAGTCTGTACTTGGTCTATCGAAAATTCAAAAACAAAACGCATTATCCTAAAAAATTCGGAAAGGTTATTATACAAGAATTCATTCCTGATCTCACCCACGATTGGAAAATTTTAGTCCTGGGAAATATATGCGTTGGAGGCAAACGCTTTGTTAGAGAAAATGATTTTAGAGCTTCCGGAAGCATGCTATATTCATTAGAGCAAGATCCACCAGAGAGCGTTTTAAATTTTGCCCTAGAATGTAAGAAATTGCTAAATTGCCCTAACATATCATTAGACGTTTCTGAACATAACGGGGTAGTCAACTTATTGGAATATCAAACAATGCACTTCTCATTATTGGCTTGGAAATCTGTTCACTATTTTGAATGCATTGACAATTCATGGGAACACAAGGATGTACTATATGATCTAGAGCATTATATGGCGTTAGGAATTTGCGAAGCCATTAAACAATAGAAACTCACACAGCACAAACCAAAAAACAGCATTCTAATGTTAGATTTAAAAGAATTTGTAAAGCAAAAAGCATCCAAAAGCCTTTATGGAATTTTAATTTATGCCCAATTGCGACTCGTTTTTGAAAAAATATCGCTGTGGTTGTTAAGTGATGTTGACTATATAAGAAACACCTACAAAAAACGATTTGGCAGAGATATCAATTTGAAAGGTCCTATAACGTATACCGAGAAATTGCAGTGGTTAAAATTATTCTATCGCAATGACGTCATGCCAAAATCTACAGACAAATACGAGGTTCATAGCTATATTGAAAGTTTAGGTTACGGCCATCTACTCAACGATATCATTGGCGTTTACTCAGATGCTGATGCTATTGATTTTGATGCGTTACCAAATCAATTCGTGGCAAAAACCACTCACGGTACAAATACCAACTTAATTTGTAAAGACAAAAATAAATTAGATTGGGATAAATGGAAAAAAATCATGAATTCTTGGCTAAAATCAAATCTATATGCCATTGGTCGCGAGTGGAATTATAGAGACATTCCGCCACGGATCATCATCGAAAAAATAATTGAACACGAGCCTTTAATCGATTATAAATTTATGTGCTTTAATGGTGAGCCTAGATTTTTACAGATCAATAATGATTTGGATGGCGTTCATTATGTTGATTTTTATGATATTGAATGGGAACGCGTACAGTTTACATATAATAAGTTCATCAAGTCGGATCACAAACTACCAAAACCTGCGCAGTTTGAGGAAATGAAGGCCATCGCCAAAGATTTAAGCAAACCTTTTCCATATGTTCGAGTTGATTTCTATAATCCACCCAACAGAATTATTTTTGGAGAGCTCACCTACTTTCCAGGAAGTGGACTTTTACCATTAGTACCTATAAAAAATAATTATGATGAGATTTTGGGTTCCCATCTCCAACTACCAGAACCAAACCACAATTTAGAACTTTACAAATCTATATTCGATAAATAGTTTTTTGTGTTTCGTGAATCTATCGAACAACAAGAACTATTTTATTTTAGAATCTGTAGGAATATTAAAGAACTGGAAAATAACCAAGGATCCGAAGCCAGAAAAATTATAAAGATCTTACATATCTTTTAACCTTTACTCATTATAATTTTCTACCCACTAAAATCATGGCTTAAAACACTTGTTTATTTGCCATATTCAATGCGAATTTACGTAGTAACTTCAAGAAATTTTCGCTGTCTCCGCTTTTAATGGTAATACGATTTATGATCTATTTAAATCCCTCAACTTCGATAAGAATAACGCCAGCGACAACGACAAATTCATAATGTCATTAAGGAAGCGAGGTGTTGTCTTATTTGACATTTTGAGATCTATATATAAT
>JBBSOJ010000091.1:0-11377 GCA_038259855.1 Flavobacteriales bacterium | reverse complement strand
ATAATTTATTTGTGTTGGTACCAATTCCTCCTGGTTTGACGCTTTCTGAAACCGACATGAAAAGCTACCGTCAAAAGATTCTCGATTTGATGAAAACAGACTTAAACCTACCTTCATTAGAAGATTTTATAGTATATGAAAAAGAGTATTGGAGTGATGATTTCAAGAATGATTATAATGCCTACAAAGGAACTGCTTTAGGTTTGGCCCATACCTTAAAACAAACGCTCAACAGACCGTTGAACTATAGTAAAAAGGTAAAAAACCTTTACTATGTTGGAGCTGGCACAAGTCCTGGAATTGGAATGCCAATCTGTTTAATTTCGGCGGAATTGGTGTATAAACGTATTCAAAACATCAAGACTTCAAAACCACTAGAATCGTTATAATCGTTACGCCATCATTTCTTTAAAAAACAAATAGAAAAATAAGACGGCTCCTGTCAAGACGTTGATAAGCGGAAAATAAGTGTAATATTTGAATAATTTTGAACTATTATTCAAACTTAAAAGCACCATAACTATATAAATTAAGCCAAAGACGATCGCAATAATTCCAACATAATAAAAGCCAATGGAGGCTGAAATCAAATAAGATAGCAAGCAAAACCACAATGCTTTTTTCTCACCTAGCATAATCGCCAAAGTATTGACATCTGCTTGAGCATCCGCTTTAATGTCCGGAATGGCAGAATACGTTTGCATACCGAAAGCCCAAATAAGACCTCCAAGTATCGCCATCCATTCTACATTGGTGTTACCTGTGATATAAAAACCAACCAATGCTGGTGAAACATAGACAATCGCAGAAAACAGAACGTCTAACGGGGGTTTGGTTTTTGCCCTAATTGGTGGCGCCGAATAAAATATTCCTGCAAATAAGAACAATAATAAGGCTAGTTTTACTGACGTGTCAACAATAAAAAATAAAGGTAAAAAAGGAATAAGTAACAACCCTATAGTTATCCATAAACTCCTATGTTTTTGTAATGTCAAAACGGACTCATATTTGATTTTTTTATCGTTAAGAATATCCGTCTGATAGTCATAAATATCATTTACGCCGTATATCAAAACATTCGCTGGTAAAGAAAAAAAGACACCAAATGCTATCAATAAAAATGTGGTAGTGTTGTCATACAAAAAAAGATTTCCTGAAGAAATAATTCCAACAAGAAATGTCCCGAGAACATACATCCAAAATCTTGGACGAGACAAAAAGAAAACTTCTTTTAAAGTCAGTTTCATAATACCGCAAAAATAAGAGGATAGCGCCATTAAATCTAACTATTTTCATTTAATTGTTCATGGTTTGAAATTATAAATTAAACAAAATAATAATACGCTCATAACAAATGGAATAATAAGCGATTTTATGTTGTAAGTCTGTCTTGCTTAAATAGTCCTATAATCGTTAAATAATTATTTAAAGATCAATGAAAAGTTTACAAACAGACTAAATTTACTGCAATTATTACAACGCTTTTAGATTAAATTCGCCAAACACCCGATCGCAAACATCTTTAAGTATCTTTGCAAAAAATAATAACGATGCTTCACCTCAAATTAGAAACTGATCCGAGATGGGCGACTATTGTCGCATCCAACATAGAAGAAATCCTTACAGACCATGCTTGGTGCGAACAGAAGGCTGCAACAAATGCCATCACCATCATCACTTTAAATTCAGAATATCCCGATTTGGTAACTGATTTGTTGGAATTGGCCAAAGAAGAATTGGAGCATTTCGCAATGGTACACGACATCATTAAGAAAAGAGGCTTTAAATTAGGTCGTGAACGCAAGGACAGTTATGTCAACGAATTGTATAAATTCATGAATAAAGGCGGCACTAGACTACAAAGTATGGTTGATAGATTATTGTTTTCTGCGATGATTGAAGCGAGAAGTTGTGAACGTTTCAAATTACTGTCACGGGAAATTGGTGATGAAGAATTATCTAAATTCTACCATGACTTGATGGTGAGCGAAGCAGGACATTATACCACATTTATAACCTTTGCGAGAAAGTATGGTAAAGATATTGATGTCGACAAACGTTGGAAGGAATTAGTAGAGTTTGAAGGCGAACTCATTAAAAGCTACGGAATCTCTGAAAGTATCCACGGATAATTTCTTAAGACAATTAACGTCTCATTCCTCCAACAATATATTTACAAACGCCTCAAATTCCTTTTTAAACTCAACGTACTTTTCGCCAGTCGCAGGGCCGTTAAAACCAGTATGGATTTTTCTGACATTGCCGGCTTTATCAATAAATACAGTAGTAGGATACGATAAGATTTGCTTTAGCATCGGTAATTTCTCCTGTGCTTGAGTCTTATCAGAAGATCCGTATTGTGCCAACAGTATAGGATATTCAATTCCAATGCCCTCTTTTAATCGCTCGATACTTTTGAAAGCTTTTTCTTTGGTTTTGGCATATTCAAAAGCTAGAGCTACAAATTCAACATCCCTGTCTTTATTCTCTTTTTGATATTGTGAATAATATTTGCTTTCATCCAAACAGTTTGGGCACCAAGTTCCCATAATCTGAACAATCACCACTTTATTTTTAAAGCGCTCGTCGGTCAACGAGATCATTTTCCCAGAGGTATCGGGGAATTTGAAAGCGATGTTGTCATAACCATCCTTTAGAAATGTCAAATTATTTTCATCAGGCAACTCGAATTTTTCGTTTCGTTTCGCAATGAATGGTTCATTGAAATGATTCCCAGAGTAAAAAGTGCCCTGCATGGCGTTGTTGGATACAGTCGCCGTAAAAAGAAAGGCGTGGGCTCCATCAAACGCTGACAATTTTAATTCGTCACCATCCATAACACCTTCCAAATATCTATAATCGCCAGTCGTAGTCCGAAATGTGCCTGTAACTTTAGTGCCTTCCTGCTCAAATAATCCTTTGGCTATATATTCATCACCTTTTATACCCTGACTAAAAACAGCTTCCCAAGTACCGCTGACATTAAAAGTTGCAGGCTGTTCTGGAGTATCAAAACGTGTTTTTTTATTATAAAATGCTTCAAAAGGCAATTTACGATCTAGACTTTCGGTAATGAAACTACCTTGCAACAGTGAATCTGTCAGCGTCAATGCCAAATAACTTTCGAATATGGGCATATTTATAAAGACTGAATCATTACGGTATTGAATATCATCCACAATAATAACTTCATCTGAATTGAATATTTTGAGCTCGCTTTTTCCATTGACTTCAAAGTTAAACGGTAGTATTTCAGATTCAGAAATCTTTAATTCACCCCGCCAAATACCTTTTTTTAAAGGTTCTATCTTTTTTTCAGAATGACATGAAGAAAGCATGAGGAATACAAAAAAACAAACAGATAATCGCATGAAGAGTTGGTTATAAGACAAGCGGCAAAATTAAATACAAATTGCTTACAAATAAAATTATTTAGGATTTCTATAACTCTACAGTATTAGTATCTTTACCGACTGATAAAATGAGCGTATGAAGATTTCTTACAATTGGTTAAAACAGTTCGTAAATATTGATTGGACTCCCGAAAAAACAGCCGAACTACTAACAGATTTAGGTCTTGAAGTGGAAGGTATTGAACATTATCAATCCGTTAAAGGCGGTCTAGATGGTATTGTAGTCGGAGAAGTATTGACTTGTGTGCAACACAGCAACGCCGATCGCTTAAAAGTTACCACAGTTGATATTGGTAATGACCAACCAATACAGATTGTATGCGGCGCGGCCAATGTCGCGGCAGGGCAAAAAGTACCCGTGGCGACAGTTGGCGCTACATTATATACTCCTGAAGGTGAAGCTTGGACCATTAAAAAAGGAAAAATAAGAGGCGAGGAAAGTCATGGAATGATTTGCGCTGAAGATGAACTGGGCTTGGGAACATCCCATGACGGGATCTTGGTTTTGGACGTGAACGCTCAAGTCGGCACGCTAGTTTCGAAGATTTTCAAAATTGAAAATGATCAAGTTTTTGAAATTGGATTAACACCAAATAGAGCCGATGCCATGAGTCACTATGGTACTGCGCGTGACATTAAAGCTGGGCTTTTGCAGTTAGAGCAAAATGTTGAATTGATCACGCCTTCAGTTAGCGCATTTCACGTGGAAAATAGAACCCTTAAAATGGATGTGGACGTTATTGATAAAACATTAGCGCCAAGGTACTGTGGGGTCACCATTTCAGGACTCAAGGTGACAGATTCACCGGAGTGGCTTCAACATCGTTTGAGAGCCATCGGTATTACGCCAAAGAACAATATTGTTGATATCACCAATTATGTTTTACACGAATTGGGACAGCCTTTGCACGCTTTTGACGCCAATAAAATCACAGGTAATAAAGTCATCGTCAAAACGTTGCCCAAGGGTACGAAGTTTACCACTTTAGATGCCGTAGAGCGAGAATTGCACGAGGACGATCTCATGATCTGCAATGCTGAAAGACCGATGTGTATCGCTGGAGTTTTCGGCGGAATTGATTCTGGTGTCACCGAAAATACAACAAGCATTTTCTTGGAGAGTGCCTATTTCAATCCTGTAAGCATTCGAAAAACAGCTAAACGTCATGGATTGAATACGGATGCATCGTTTAGATTTGAACGAGGTATTGATCCCAATATTACCGAATACGCTTTAAAAAGAGCCGCTTTGCTCATTCAAGAAGTCGCAGGAGGCAGCATTACAAGCGATATCGTCGATTTATACCCTAAAAAAATTGAAGATTTTCAAGTGCGTTTGAGTTTTGAAAATGCCAAAAAACTGATTGGTGAAGAAATTCCAAGGGACATTATCAAACGTATCTTGATGTCTTTGGATATTAAAATAAATAATGTAACAGAAACAGGGCTAGGCCTAACCGTCCCAGCGTTTCGAAATGATGTACTGCGCGAGGCGGATGTCATTGAAGAAATTTTGCGAGTATTCGGATATAACAATATCAAAACTACCGAAAAGCTGAATGCAAGTATTTCCAATATATCTAAATTTGAAGATTCGAGACTTCAGAATGTTGTTGGCAATCAATTGGCTGCACAGGGTTTCTTTGAGATCATGGGAAATTCATTAACAACACCGAAGTATGTTCATCTTACAGACCATTTAAAATCGGAACACGACGTTACCATGCTCAATCCATTGAGTAATGACTTGAGTGTCATGCGTCAAAGCTTACTGTTTTCGGGACTTGAAGCGGTAGAACATAATGTGAATCGAAGACGGAACGACTTAAAATTGTTTGAATTCGGAAAAACATATCACGATTTTCATGGCAAGCGTACCGAATTGAAACATCTGTCACTTTTCGTTACAGGTAACAAAAACTCTGAACGTTGGAACGCATCGTCGCAACAGAGCGATTTTTTCTATTTGAAAGGCACTATTTCAGCGATTTTACAACGTTTGGGAATCACACGCTTTAAAGCTCAACCTGTAAAAAATGATATATTCAGTGAAGGCGCCAGTATGTTTTTCGGGAAAACTAATTTGGTTGAGTTCGGCATTGTCAATAAAAAGATCCTAAAACACTTTGGAATTTCTCAAGAGGTCCTATTTGCCGATTTTAATTGGGGTGAATTGTTGACGTTGGCACAAAACAACGCCATTAAATTCAAAGAGATTCCTAAATATCCGGAAGTACGTCGAGATTTCGCCCTACTACTTGATAATGCTGTCACCTTTGAACAGATTGACGCCATCGCCATGCAGACCGAAAGGCAACTACTCAAGGATGTCGATCTATTTGATGTATACCAAGGCAAAAATCTTCCAGAAGGGAAGAAAAGTTATGCGGTGAGTTTTATTCTTCAAGATGAACATAACACCCTAACGGACAAACAGATTGATAAAATCATGAGTAAGCTGCAGTCTAATTTTGAACGGGAATTAGGAGCCGAATTAAGATAAGAACGTAATGAGTCGTAAATAATCAATAGAGATCGTCATCTGATTCTTGAGCAACAAAGCGACTTTAAATCTTCTTTAGTTCAATGGAAAGCCAGTCGAATCTATGTGCTTCCTGTAAACTAGTTTTTTAGGATATTCTGTTTCATGGATGAGTGAACGTCATATTTAGATCACATTTCATCGGAACTATTAGAAAATTCGCTTCTGTTCAGCCATTATTCATTAGAAAGGATCGTCTTTAATGTCTTTGCAATTTCAAAAGCCATCAATGGCGGTACGGCATTGCCTATTTGCTGATATTGACTCAATCCTTTTTCCCAGCTCATTTTCGTGCGCATCCCTTCAAAAATAAAGTCATCAGGAAACGATTGAAGCCTTGCTCCTTCCCTAGCAGTAAAGTTTCTATGCAAGGTTGGATGGATAAAATTACTTTGAAATGATGCCGCAATAGTTGGTGCAGGTTTATCAGCAATTAACCTTAAATTATTTTGACTGAACTTAATTTTTGATTTTTCTGATGGATTACCCCGTTGCACAGCACCATGTGTTTCCCAAACATCCAATAAATTTTTACCGGGTTGAATCGCTTCAAATCTTGCTATGACGCGTTTGGTATGTTTCATGGCAACGTGATTGTAAACAGCGGTTGCATTTTTTCGCATTCTCGATTGATATTCGTTTTGAGGATTTATTGGGTAGTCCATACTGTGTTCACCTTCCCCTGCTTCAATCTGCGGAAGATCATAAATAGCCTCCTTAACTGTAATGTCTTTATCAATCGTCCGTTCAGGAAATTTTGGTTGTATGCCTAGATCCTTGCGAATGCCAATTACGATAACGCGCTCTCTTGCTTGTGGTACTCCGAAATCTGACGCTTTTAAAACTTTATAATCAACGTAGTATCCAAATGTTCCGGCTAATTCAAACTCTTTCAAAATTTGTTGTATCACCTCTCCTGATTGCATGGAAAGCAATCCTTTGACGTTTTCCATTACAAATGATTTGGGATTATACCATTCTATCGTCTTGACAAATTCATAGAACAGTCGGTTTCTGGGATCCTCCGAAGCACTGTTTCGTCTCTTATTCGCTAAACTGAATCCTTGACAAGGCGGTCCTCCAATAATAACATCGATGTCACTAGAATCGAGATGTTTGTCGAAATCTGACTTCTCAAAGTTCGACAGGTCACCGCATAAAAAAGGCGTTTCAGGAAAATTGGATGCAAAGGTTTTTTTACAATTTTCATCAATATCCGAAGCCAAAAGCGACTTAAACCCGGCCTGTTCAAAACCTAACGTCATCCCGCCACAGCCTGAAAATAAATCAATCGTATTCAACATAGTTTTTATTCTTCAGCAATAATAATAAATAAAACGCACTAAAAGATCTAATTTTATATATTGGAAATAAGTATAACATATGGCAACAAGCAGTATCAAATATTATATTTTTTTTAAGGTTTAACCTTCAAATTATTCTTAATTTTAACATTTTAAAACCAAAAACTATGGCAACAATTACGTTACAAGGCACAAACATACACACTTCAGGAAATTTACCTAAAAAAGGAACCAAAGCACCTGATTTTAAATTGACTGCAACAGATTTATCTACCAAAACACTTAAAGATTTTAAGGACCATAATGTCATTTTAAATATCTTTCCGAGTGTTGATACAGGCGTCTGCGCTACATCCGTTAGAACATTTAATAAAAAAGCCAGTGAACTTGAAAACACTAAAGTACTGTGTGTATCTCATGATTTACCTTTTGCTTTTTCAAGATTTTGTGGTGCTGAAGGTTTAGACAATGTCGTCAATCTATCGGATTTCAAAAACGGTAGTTTCGGTAAAGAATACGGTTTGGAAATTATGGATGGTGCTTTTGAAGGCCTTCATTCGCGATGCATTGTGGTCATCAATAAAGAGGGATCTGTTATTTACACGGAGCAAGTACCTGAAATTGGACAAGAGCCCAATTACGAAGCCGCTATCAATTCTTTGTCATAGCCAACTAATTAATGACTGATAAAAAAGAATCATTCCTTATTAATAGACTAAAAAGTGTGCGCTATGCTTATAATGGCGCATACTATTTGTGTAAAACGGAACGAAGTATCAAAATTCAGCTGGTTATTGCTGTTTTGGTGACGATCGCTGGGTTCTATTTTCAAATTTCAAAATCTGAATGGCTCTTTCAAATTGCCATGATCGGATTGGTGATGAGCATGGAGGGTGTCAACACGGCGATTGAGTATATTGCTGATTTTGTCCATCCAGAGTTGCACGCGAGTATTGGGCGAATCAAGGATATTGCCGCTGGAGCTGTTTTTATTGCTTCTGTTGCCGCAACCATTACTGCTATCATTATATATTACCCAAAGATTGCTCTCCTATTTCTATAGATCCACTGCGATCAAATTATCTTTTTTTATACTATTATCGTAGGTTGCCAAAACAATTTAAATCTATACTATTTAGTTGTAGGTTCCGTTAGGATAAACGTTAGTAATTTGTATTTTTGCTTTACAGTGAAATTACAGGATTTCTAATTGATTCAGGAATTTTTATATAAAAAGAAGACATCCGTTTTCACGGAACTCACCTATGGCCAAGAAGACAACCAAATCAAAAAGCTCTACCGCTTCTAAACCCAAAAAATCATTCCAAGGTTTTGGGATGACATTGACAAGTCAGCAAAAACTCATCCTCGGCAGTTTATTCATCATTTTTGGACTGTTGATGTTTATAGCCTTTCTTTCCTTCTTTTTTACAGGGAATGCAGATCAAAGCACACTTGGTGAAATGGCCTCACGAGATATTGAAGCAAAAAACTGGCTAAATAAAGTGGGCGCTTGGGTCAGTGACTTATTCATTACAAGAGGTTTTGGTGTTGCATCTTTCATTTTTTCTGGCCTACTTTTTATGTCTGGGATTTACGTGACTTTAGATCTCAAAAAAGCAAAACTCCGCAAACATTGGATCTGGGGAACTTTAATCGTCATTTGGTTATCCATATTCTTTGGATTTTTTGCCCACAAATATGGAACATTGGGCGGTACGATTGGTTTTGAAATGAATAGTTTTTTTCAAGATTATATAGGTGTTATTGGGACGATTTGCTTGCTGCTATTTGGTTTGATCGCTTATTTGGCCATCCGCTTTAAAATAACCGGTCAGCACTTTGTGGATCTTTTCAAATCTGCAAAAAAGGATTTTAAAAATGACTATAAATCTGCACAGGAAGCAGGTCAAGAAGGATATGCGACGCTGGACAATGATCTCACTGCAGAAGCGGAAGACATCAAGTCGGCATTTGCACTCACACCTATAAAAGAAGAACCAACCATAGAAAAGGTTTCTAAACCCACGTCTCAATCCCCGACACTTCAAAAAATAACGCCAAAGCAACCCGAGCCAGAACCTGAAATGGAAATGGAAATCGAAGTTGAAGATATTGAGGAAGAGGCGTCAGAAACAGATAATCTATCTGATAAATTAGTCGCTGATTTTGGATTGTTTGATCCCACATTGGACTTGAGCAAATACCGCTTTCCACCCCTCGATTTACTTAAGAAATATGACTCCGAAAGCATTACGATTGATCAGGATGAGCTTGAGGAAAACAAAAATAAGATTGTCGAAACACTGAATAACTACAATATTGGTATTTCTAGCATCAAAGCGACCATCGGACCTACGGTCACATTATATGAGATTGTTCCAAATGCAGGCATCCGGATTTCCAAAATAAAAAATCTAGAAGATGATATTGCATTGTCGCTAGCGGCATTGGGTATTCGTATAATCGCTCCAATCCCAGGCAAAGGAACTATTGGTATCGAAGTACCGAACAAAAACGCAACCATAGTTTCGATGCGTTCTGTCATTGCCTCGCAGAAATTCCAAAAATCAGATATGGAATTGCCAATTGCTTTCGGAAAAACCATTAGTAATGAAACCATGGTAGTTGATCTCGCCAAAATGCCACACTTATTGATGGCTGGGGCTACAGGACAAGGTAAATCGGTCGGTCTTAATGCGGTACTGACATCGTTACTATATAAAAAACATCCTGCTGAAGTCAAATTTGTATTAGTGGATCCCAAAAAGGTTGAATTAACCTTATTTAATAAAATAGAACGTCATTATCTAGCGAAATTACCAGATAGTGAAGAGGCAATCATAACCGATAACACCAAAGTGATCAATACCTTAAATTCTTTATGTATTGAAATGGACAATCGGTACGAGATGCTCAAAAACGCATTTTGCAGAAACATTAAAGAATATAACGAAAAATTCAAGTCTCGGAAATTAAATCCTAATGATGGCCATGCCTATCTACCATACATTGTTTTGGTGGTTGACGAGTTTGCGGATTTAATAATGACCGCAGGAAAAGAGGTGGAAACACCTATAGCCCGATTGGCACAATTGGCTAGAGCAATTGGAATCCACTTGATCATCGCGACCCAGCGACCATCGGTTAATGTTATCACCGGTATTATTAAAGCGAATTTCCCAGCGCGTATTGCATTTAGAGTGACTTCCAAAATAGATTCGAGAACAATTTTAGACAATTCAGGTGCAGACCAGCTGATAGGACGTGGCGATATGTTATATACCCAAGGGAATGAATTGATACGGGTACAATGTGCGTTTGTTGACACACCAGAAGTAGAAAACGTAACGGAGTTTATCGGAAGTCAGAAGGCGTATCCCAACGCCTACCTCCTACCTGAATATGTAGGTGAAGAGAATGGCACAAGTATTGATGTAGATATCGCTGACAGAGATAAACTGTTCAGAGAAGCGGCTGAAGTTATTGTCACGGCACAGCAAGGTTCGGCTTCGCTATTGCAGCGTAAGTTGAAATTGGGCTATAACAGAGCCGGTCGTATTATCGATCAATTGGAAGCTGCTGGCATTGTCGGCGGTTTTGAAGGGAGTAAGGCAAGGCAAGTTCTTGTTACCGATTTGGTTGCTCTCGATCAGTTGTTAGAAAATGAAACCACCTAAAAAAGTATTTTAAATTATGAAACATTTACTGATTGCATTCGTTTTTTTATGTTCATTATCAAGCCAAGCGCAAGATGCAGCAAAGGCAAAATCACTTTTGAATGAAGTGAACCAAAAAGTCAAAAGTTACAAGAACATAAGTATCGACTTTAAATATGTATTGAAAAATACCTCCGAAAACATCAATCAAGAAACTCGAGGTGATGTAGTTATCGAAGGTGATAAGTATCTATTGAATATACTAGGAGTAACTCGGATTTTTGATGGAAAGACTTTGTATACCGTAAATCCGGAAGACGAGGAAGTTACTATGTCAAAAGACAATTCAGAAGATGAAGGAAGCATTACGCCTAGTAAAATGCTATCGTTCTATCAAAATGGATACACCTATAAAATGGACATTGTACAGAATGTAAATGGTCGCAAGATTCAATATGT
>JBBSOJ010000090.1:0-11431 GCA_038259855.1 Flavobacteriales bacterium | reverse complement strand
TCTGTTGGAACTCGATCTCTTACAGTTAAAGCCCAGCTCATTGTTCTGGCAACATTAGAAACAGTTTCCCAAGCCGTATTGATGGTTGGGTTGGTTTGAGTTAAATTACCAGTAACCACTCTACTCAATTTTGGAATATATCTATCTTCCGATAATGTAGGAGGTAATGATCTATTCATTGAACCCGATGTTAAATTTGGTCCGAACGTGGTATTGGTGACAGCACCACTATCAGTTTGTTCCCAACAATACGTAAGAATATCAGCAGGATTTGCATCGGTCGCAGCACCTCTCAACACATAAGCAGTCCCTCTCGGAATCACAAAATCTGCTCCGGCATCCGCGGATGGTGGTGCGTTGGTGATGGTCACAGGAGAATTTGCTTGCCAACACGTTCTAACATTAAGATTGTTCAAAATCTGTCTGATACTATGATAATGGAAATAAGGATCACTATTTAACTGTACGTTATTAGGACCAGTTATACCTGCATACGCCATAACTGTAGAACCACTCCCTGGCTCTGAATTTACGCCCGAACCTTCCGTGTTAAATGCAAATGTATGGTTCGCACCCATTTGATGCCCAATTTCATGTGCCACATAATCAATATCAAATGTGTCACCTTGAGGAATGGCATCTGCCGGTGACGTAATACCACTTCCTTTATTTCTATCTGTAGTAGAAGGCGTATCATCACGACAAACGCAACCAATACAACCAGCATTTCCGCCCCCACCTGAAGCGCCAAACATATGCCCAATATCATAAGCGGCATTTCCAATGGTATTTGTTAGTGTGTTCTGTAATTGAACATTCCAATCAGCCAAATTGTTTGAGTATGGATCGGTCGCAGCATCTGTGAAGATCAATTCTGGTGCATCTACGACAATATAGGTGACGGCCATATCAACTTCAAATACAGCATTAACCCTAGTCATGGTGGCATTGATAGCAGCGATAGCGCCTGCTACTGTTCCCCCATGGAATTGCGTGTATTCTCCATTTACAGACATTGCCAATCTAAAAATACGCAACGTTTGGTCATCGGCATCTCGTGTAACTTCAAAAGATCCGTCTGTTGCATACTTATTGTACTCTTCTATGGTAGAACAAATGAAATCTTCTTTATAAGCATTGCCTCTTGCTTCTCTGCTGTAAGCAATATATTTTTGAGAATCCCCATCCACCGGCTGCATAAAAACTGTGGATTTATCAACATAACTAATCATCGTCTGAACACCTTTTGGTGTCACACTCATTCGCAAATGAGCGCCATCCCTGTTAGAACCTACATACGATTTGATATTTGGAAATCGTGCCGAAAGCGCTGCATCTAAAACAGGCGCTTCTAGAATTGTAAAATTCTCCATGCCTCCTTTTTCATTGGGGATAGAAATGACAACATTTGACATTTGACTACCGTCTCTTAAAGGAGCATTTACTAAATTTTGCTTGAAAGCTTCAAAGTTTAACTGATAAATTTCATAACTTTTTTCATTGAGCTGATCGATAGCTATCGAATTGAGACTTCCACTGGAAGTGCTTTTTTGCCAGGTCCCAACCTGTGCAAACCCAGTAAATACGGATAGCACAAGAGAACAGAGCAAAAGAGGGAGTAACTTTTTTTTCATAATAATGGATTTTATTTTTAAAAATTTACTAAAAATAAATGTTTTTTCCGACATAATGCTGATTTTAAAAAAATTATGAAAAAAGAATGTAGTGTTTTTTAAAGGTCTCAAATTAACATATCTAGACAGTAAAAGGCAATTGATAAAATTAGATTCCAGAAGATAAAGCCGAAACAAATCCGAAATACTCAAAGTGATTAGAAGTGTATCTTCAAGAGCTAATTTCAACGCATTATAAATTTTCGTAGAAATATGGAAAGGCCACTAAATAATAAAAAAGGGACGCTCTTTTAGAGCCTCCCTTTTTATTGCAACTATGTTCGTTAATATTATTCGATAATAATCTTTTTGGTGGTTTGTTTTAGACCGTCGCCAACCTTTACTAAATAAATGCCCGATTGAACATCATTTAATTGAATGGTTTGGGTGAAGTCAGACGTGTTATCATACGAGTTACTAAAAATAGAACGTCCTCTAATATCATAGACATCTACTTTAATATCTTGATTCGAAGCTGATTTCAGCTTCAAGGTAAATTCTCCAGAATTAGGATTTGGAAATAAGGTGAATGCATCCTCAACATCAAATTCATTAGACGATAAAACGGGAGCCAATTCCGATTGACACAACTGTATGGTAAATGAATTGAAGGTTCCCACAGAACCATCGACTACTCTATCCTTAAAATAAACACGCCATTCTCCGGCGCTATTTTGACCTATCGCATTGGTAAAATTACCAGCTGAAAAAGGCAAAAATGCATCTCCTCCATTAGTCGCACAAGTAGGTGCTACACCAGCTAAATCAAATATTTTATCCATGTTGGCAGTGGTACACGCTGCTTGGTTGAACCAAATGGCTGTATTTAACGAGGTCGAATAAGGAAACCAAAACAAGACATCTACTTGGCCAATATTGGGATGTGTGATATCCACAAACGTTTTAATATCCGAAATTGTAAAAGAGTCTGAAATATTCAAAAATACACCAGGAAAACTATCACCAGCGCTCTGCGTAATTGGAGCATTTAAATCAAAAGTGTAGTCTTCACACACATCTGTCAAAACGTATGTATAATTACCCACTGCAAAATCTTTCGTATTGATAGAAAAATACGTATTCCCAACGGGTTCTACCATAATTCTGCATCTGGGCGCAGTTACTTGTGGTACTAATATGGCTTCTGAACCATCATTCGGCGTGTTGGATACCAACACAGTTGTATAGGTCAATCCTCCGTCTGTAGATAGTAATATATTGACATTTGCAGTGTTTATACCATTGGCTGTTGTTCCTGCCACATCCCACGTAATGGTTTCAGATTGACCTGGCGTCCATACCAATTGATCCGCTGTCTGTGACGTAACTCTAAATGGTCCTGCGGTTCCTGCAACCGTAAGGATCATTGGATCTGCCGCTGTCTGACCACCTCTAATATCATTATCTCGTACAGTTACTCTATAATTTATAGGTCTACTTATCGATACCAATTTTTCCCAAGTTGAAGATCCGTAAGAGTTTAAAAGATCATTCAATCTTGGCACATAACGGACTGGGTCAGAAGTCCCTTCAAAAGATCGCACCAAAGGTCCAGCCACAGTAGTCTCTGTTGGAATTCCTGCAGGACCTAAATCATATTGCTCCCAAGTGTATGTATGAGACCCTATACCATTGGCATCAGTTGAAGAAGCCGTTAATTTGTAAGGCGTTGAGGCAGGGATCGTGTAATTTGGTCCAGCTTCGGCTGTTGGCGCCGAGTTCCCGGAATTGGATAAGGTTGCACAACTACTGCTATTACCCACGGAAATGTTGCTCCAGATGGTTACTAAACTTCGTTGATGAAAATAATCGTCGCTACTGCCTTGCACATTCTGTGGTGCGCAAATACCGGCATAAGCCATAATAGTTGAACCACTCCCTGGTTCATAAGCATTCGATGGCGACCTATTTCCACCAGCACAATTAGCAGTGCTACCATTGAAGGTATGATTAGAGCCAAATTGATGGCCCATTTCATGCGCGACAAAATCAATATCAAATCGATCACCCACGGGCGCAGGCAATCCTGTAACACCTCTTGCCTTGCCTCCCGATATGCATGGTGAATTTACTTGTGCCAAACCACCACCACCCGTAAAAAAGGTGTGACCGATATCATAATTTGCAGAGCCGATGGTGGCGTCTATAACTGATTGACTTTGATTGATTAGTACACCAGCATTGACTCCGTCAAAACTATCAGAGTCAATAAAGATGATGCTTTCATTATTAGGCACAATGATCATATTAAGTGAAAATTCTTTCTCATATAATCCGTTAACTCGTGTCATCGTCACGTTCATGGCGGCCAATACCGCTGCTTTTTTTTGCGCCAATGTACCAGCATTCAAACCGGCGGCATTGACGTGGTATGCAGAATACTCAATGGTACACGCGATGGCTAGGTCATAGGTTCTAATTTGTCCATCATTGGCGTTTCGAGCGGCCTCAAGGTCAAAGTCCAGATCCACTAACCCTGCATCATCCTCATCTATAAATTCGCAGATATTGGGCTGATCCAACGGCAATACATCACGTCTGGCATACACAATATAATAGTTGCCTTCTTTAGTGTAGGGATCAATGAATTGAGTTCCAACTGCAGTAGTAAATGTCATGGTATGCAGTCCTTGCGGTGTGACACTAAAACGTATGGATGAGCTTGGATTGTTGATGCTTTGTCCTGCATAAGATCTTATATTAGGATGCTGCGCTTGTAAGTCGGGATGCATTATGGAGGCTTCCATAACTCTAAAAGATTCAAACTTACCGTCGGAAGTAGGAAAATCAATGATGACGTTAGAGGTTGAATTTAAATCATAACGTTGCGGCGCATTTTGCAACACTGTTTTTAAACCATTTAAATCAAGTTGGAAGAATGTAGATTTGGTGGGTTCTGATTTTCTGAAAACGGGCGTTTCCAAAGACGCTTTTTGTTGTGTTGTTTTTGTCCACAAGGATTGTGAATTTTGGGCGAAAAACGTTGCTGACGAAAAAAGTAGCGTCAAAAGCACGTATTTCGATTTCTTGTACATCTGTTTCATAGTTATGTTATTAATGTTTGAAAACCATAAAGTTAATTCGTAATTTCATTACTAACAAGGAAAAAACTAAACTATTTATGAAATACGCTTTTCTGTTCGTCGCATTTTTTGGCATTTTGTCTTGCAAATCTCCAGAATCCTCAAGAAACAATAATGCCATTCCCATGAAGACCACTGACTGCCCTGAAGATGGTAAGTGCCGTTTTGAAGTGCTAAAAGATCAAAATTTGACTCTAGAGAACGATGAATTCGAGAATCAATATCTTAACATCACAGATGGAACTAATATCTTATTAAAATTCGAATACCAACGGAATAACATGACAGATGTGGCTGACAGCGGTTACATTGAGCAACTCTTTCTGCAATTAAACCCAAAAAATTTAGAACAGGATTTAGTCGATAAAGAGTTGAATAAGGTGAAATTAATATTTGCCCGACTTTGTTTTTGCCGCGGCCAAACTGGTTATTATGAAATCACAGATGGCGAATTGTCCATAACAAAGAACAACGCAACCGAATATGTATTGGAATTGTCTTTTCAAACCGATGAAGTTCCCCAAATCATAACCCGTATTTCTGAAACTTTTTTGATCAAACCTTAATGTATTTGTAAGGTTATGCGTAAAATTTTCTTGAATTTCAAGGATTGAGATTGTTGTAAAGTGCCTATTTTTACCAAAATTTTGTCATTGAAACTTTCTAATTCGCATCACTTTAATAACCATCAACACTCAATCGTCACTATTGGTACGTTTGACGGTGTTCATATTGGCCATCAAAAAATAATCAAACGGCTCATAAAGGTTGGAAATGAAAAAGGACTGAAAACAATTGTTCTGACCTTTTTCCCACACCCAAGAATGGTGCTCCAAAAAGACTCAAACATCAAACTTCTGAACACCATCGAAGAACGCGAGGCTGTGATGTCCTCGCTTGGTTTGGATCACATGGTCGTTGAAAAGTTCACTAAAGAATTTTCAAATCTTTCCGCCAGGGATTTTGTAAAAACAATTTTGGTCGATGCCCTTAACGCCAAGCATATTATTATTGGCTATGACCACCAATTTGGAAAAGACCGCAGCGCCGATATCAATGATTTACGCTCTTTTGGAATCGAGTTTGGTTTTGATGTAGAAGAAATATCAGCGCAAGACGTAGAGGATGTCTCCGTAAGCTCTACCAAAATAAGGAGAGCCCTTCTTGACGGGGATGTTGCCACAGCCAATGCCTATTTAGGATATCCTTATTTTCTAACGGGAGTCGTTGTAAGAGGCAAAGGACTTGGGAAAACCATAGGGTTTCCAACGGCAAACATCCACATTAAGGACGATTATAAATTGATACCAAAGGACGGTGTATATGCTGTCAAAGCCTATTTAAATACTGCTACGCTATTAGGAATGATGAATATTGGATCAAATCCAACAGTTAATGGAACTTCTCAATCCATTGAAGTAAATCTTTTTGATTTTGAGACTGATATTTATGATAGCATCATTAAAGTTGAGCTTATTGATTTTATAAGAGACGAGCATAAATTTGATTCTTTAGACGCCCTGAAGCTGCAATTGAATCAGGATAAATTGACTGCCATTAACATTTTGAAATATCATGGTTAATTTTTTATTTAAGCGCATTGACAATAGTGCCCTAATCGTATTTAGAATCGCTTTCGGATTGCTGATTTTTCTTGAAAGTGTCGGTGCCATATTTACAGGTTGGGTTACTCGCAACCTGATACAACCAAAGTTCACGTTTTCCTTTATTGGCTTCGAGTGGATTCAGCCGTTACCGGGACCTTGGATGTATGTGTTTTATTCCGTAATGGGTCTCTTCGGATTGCTGGTCATGATAGGTTATAAATACCGCTTCAGTATGATTGCCTTCACATTGATGTGGACAGCCACTTACTTAATGCAAAAATCGTCTTATAATAATCATTATTATTTATTGATTTTGCTCAATGCCATCATGGTGTTTCAACCCGCCAACCGATATTTTTCTGTGGATGCCAAATTAAACCCCGATATCCAACGCATCTCAATGCCACAATGGTGTACGTGGGTATTTATCATCCAAATGTTCATCGTCTATACCTACGCATCCATTGCAAAAATGTACCCTGATTGGTTGAATACGTCGGTCATGGAAGTCATTCTCCGTGGTAAACAGCATTATATGATCGTTGGAGACCTATTGCAAGAGAAATGGATTCATTATTTTATCACCTATGGCGGATTGTTGTTTGATGGTTTAATCATACCGCTACTTTTATATAAACCTACCAGAAAATGGGCGTTTTTTATATCCCTATTTTTTCATTTGTTTAATTCGTTTGTTTTTCAGGTCGGCATTTTCCCTTATCTATCGATCGCATTTGCCTTATTTTTCTTTGATCCAAAAACGGTCAGAACTATCTTTTTGAAAAAGAAGCCATATTATGAGGGTAACGAAGTAATCATCCCTTCTTACAAAACACCGTTTATACTGGTGTTTGTGGTGTATTTTATCATTCAAATTGGGTTACCATTGCGACATTGGTTTTTTGAAGATGACGTCTTGTGGACCGAAGAAGGGCATCGAATGTCATGGCGTATGATGCTCCGTTCTAAAAGCGGATCGACCTTTTATCAAGTGGTTGATGTCAAAACTAATAAGTCCATCCCAATCAACATGAACGATTATTTAACCCCAAGTCAGCAGCGTACAGCAAGCACCAAGCCTGATGTCATTTGGCAATTTGCGCAGCACCTTAAAGAAGATTTCGCCGAAAGAGGGATTGACGTCAAGGTTTTTGTTACGGCTTACGTGAGCGTCAACAGCGATAAAGTGCAACAACTCATAGATCCCAGTGTTGATTTAGCCAGTGTGGCATGGACGCCTCTAAAACATGCCAC
The DNA here is from genome assembly GCA_038259855.1 of Flavobacteriales bacterium. GTDB lineage: Bacteria > Bacteroidota > Bacteroidia > Flavobacteriales > Flavobacteriaceae > JBPOFM01. The sequence goes on along the minus strand of JBBSOJ010000090.1, from coordinate 3,814 downwards.
TTGGTTGCTGCCTTCTGCCAAAGAGATTGAATTTAAAGCGCCAGAAGCAAGGGAACGTTTCAAATCGAAGTAGTAACATTTGACTTTATTTTTAATTTGATTTGTGACCCTCCACTCAAAACCCGAAAGCCATCTTGATAAATCGCTTCTTTCTAAACTTTAGAATCAATGACCAGTCATTAGAAAGCTGCATCTTATTTGAACCAAAAACACTTAATTTTCCTTAATTTTACCCACAAATACTAGAGCATGTTACAAGTACCTTACATTAGAGAGCACAAAGAAGCGGTCATCAACGGATTGGCAAAACGAAACATCGACGCCACCCAAATGATCCATGATGTGATCTTATTGGACGAAGACCGTCGCGGACTTCAAGCGCAATTGGATAATACACTTGCAGAATCAAATGCGCTGTCTAAAGACATAGGAACTTTATACAAATCTGGCGAAACGCAAAAAGCAAACATCTTAAAGGAAAAATCACTTCAATTAAAAGATGTTTCAAAAAGTCTTGGGGAGCAACTTGATGCAAAGGTCGAAGCTCTGAACCAGTTGCTTTATAAAATACCCAACGTACCCTGCTCTCTCGTACCGGCCGGAAGTTCTGAAACCGATAATGAAGAGGTCTTTCGAGAAGGTGACATTCCTGTATTGCATGACAATGCAAAGCCCCATTGGGAATTGGCAAAACAATACGACATCATTGATTTTGAGTTGGGCAATAAAATTACCGGCGCAGGATTTCCTGTCTATAAAGGAAAGGGTGCACGCTTGCAACGCGCTTTGATTGCCTATTTTTTAGATAAGAATGTAGCCGCTGGGTATACAGAATACCAATTACCACTTTTGGTGAATGAGGCATCTGGATTCGGGACGGGTCAATTACCTGATAAAGAAGGCCAAATGTATCATGTGACAGGTGATAATCTGTATTTAATTCCGACGGCTGAAGTTCCCGGTACCAATATATTTAGAGACGAATTACTTAATGAAAGTGATTTACCGATAAGCATTACTGGCTATACGCCCTGTTTTCGAAGAGAAGCAGGAAGTTATGGAGCGCATGTGCGCGGCTTAAACAGACTGCATCAATTTGATAAAGTCGAAATATTACGTGTGGAGCATCCAGATCGTTCTTACGATGCGCTCGATGAGATGGTGGCCCATGTGAAAACCATTTTGCAAGAATTAAAATTACCATATAGAATTTTGCGATTGTGCGGCGGAGATCTAGGCTTTACGTCTGCATTAACCTATGACTTTGAAGTATTTTCAACAGCTCAAGACCGATGGCTAGAAATTTCATCTGTTTCTAATTTTGAGACCTTTCAGGCGAACCGCTTAAAATTACGTTTCAAAAATTCTGAAGGTAAAAATGAATTGGCACACACCCTCAATGGCAGTTCATTGGCGTTGCCAAGAGTGCTTGCTGGTATTTTAGAGAATTATCAAACGGAAGATGGCATTACCATCCCTGACGTCTTAATTCCTTATACAGGATTTGACAAGATATAAAGGAGGTATGACATCGTCTCGGATCCCGTCAATTCTGTAGGTTTTTTCCTTTTATAATCGATGAAATGCTAAAATTTAACGTTGTTTAACGATTTTATCCTGTTTTTCTTTGTGTTATCATCAAAATTTATGATGTTCGTAGTGTTGAATAAAATCTGCAAACATTATGAAAAATATCATGCGCCTCTTTTTACTTGCTTCCTTGGTTATCATGGCGAGTAAAATTCTATTTTAGACGGTCATTTTTGTCGCCAATAGATTTATAAACTTCTGAAATTCTTCACATCCTAGGGGCATCATTTTGAGCAATGATCCACAGCTTTTTCATTGAGACTCCTCTTTACACCTGCGTTGCAGCCTTCTTTTTATCATAACTTTCACAGTAAGATTTGTACCGGTTTGTTATATTTACATAAATTAGTTCAATGATCAAAATAGCGACTTTTCTGTGTTTGTTTTGTAGCAGTATGCTGTTTGCTCAAACTGAAGAATTAACGGACGATAATTTTCGACGGGGTGAATTTGAAAAAGCGCTGATTGGTTATACCGAGTTATACAGAAAGAATCCTTCGAACACCAACTATTTGTTTCAACTGATTCAAACCCATCAACAATTAAAACAATACCAAGCCGTCCAAGATCTATTGGATGAAAAAATCATCAATGACGGAAATCCACAACTGCTCATTGAGATTGGGTATAACTATCAACTTCAAGATAGCCTCGATATTGCCAAAACCTATTACGACCGCGCTTCCTCCAAAATTGATGAGAATCCTAATTATGTTTTTGGAATTGCAGATCAATTTGAAGAACGCTCCCTATTGGATGAAGCTATCAAAGCTTATAAGAGAGGGATGGAACTCAATCCGAATCTTAATTTCAACATTCAATTGGCGCAAATCTATGGTGAGCAAGGTAATGTGACGGATATGTTTTCCAATATGATCGATTATATTGAGACCAAACCTAATTTCATCAACAGCGCAAAGCGCACTTTTAGTGACTTCGTTTCGGAAAATAATGAGAATGCGAACAATCTCATCCTAAAGAAATTATTACTCAAAAAAATACAAGTACAGCCCGATGATTATTGGTATGAATTATTGAGCTGGCTCTTTGTGCAGGAAAAGGACTTTGCAAAATCGTTTACACAAGAAAAAGCATTGTACAAAAGAAATCCTGAAAGTTTGACCCGTATTATTGAATTGGCCGTGATGGCGCATGAAGAGAATCAACCAGACGCCGCATTAGATATTTTTGGTTATGTTTTAGAAACGGCACAAGACATCGATACAAAGTTGCTTGCAAATCAATACCTATTGGATATCGAAGTGGACAACGCTACAGCTAAAGAGTACGAAACCATCAATAAGAAGTATTTAGATATTTTCAAAACATATGGCGCATTTGAGCAAACGCTCTCTTTACAAATTTCTTACGGAAACTTTTTGGCATTTTACCTCAAAAAACCTCAAGAAGGTAGTGATTTTTTAAAAGAAAGTTTGAAATTGAACATTTCTCCTATACAGGAAGCGAGTGTTAAATTAAAATTGGGGGATATTCTGGTATTACAAGAGAAATTCAACGAAGCCTTAATTTACTATTCACAAATTCAAGCCAATTTGAAAAATAGCACGATTTCACAGGAAGCGCGCTTTAAAGTTGCCAAAACAAGTTATTACAAAGGTGATTTTGATTGGGCAGAATCACAATTGAAAATTCTCAAAGCCTCCACCTCACAACTCATCGCAAACGATGCATTGGACTTAAAGCTTTTGATTTCCGATAATAAATATGAAGACTCTCTGCACGTTGCCCTAAAATTATATGCGAAAGCAGATCTGTTGGCATTTCAAAATAAAAATGATGAGGCCATTGTTATTTTAGACACGGTTTTGACCGAACACAAAGGAGAATCAATCGAAGATGAAGCACTGTTAAAACAAGCCCAACTCTTTGAGAAAAAAGGACTGTTGGACAAAGCTGTTCAGAATTACGAAATGATCATCGGCAATTTTTCTGATGAAATTCTCGCAGATGATGCGCTCTATTTTTTAGCAGAACTCTATAATAACCATTTGGAGGAACCCGAAAAAGCAAAAGAGTTATATGAGCAAATTATTTTTAAACACGAAGACAGTATCTATGCCGTAGAAGCGCGTAAAAAATTCAGGATGTTGCGCGGTGATGCTATCAATTAACTAGGCAGTAGGCAGTAGGCAGTAGGCAGTAGGCAGTAGGCAGTAGGCAGTAGGCAGTAGGCAGTAGGCAGTAGGCAGTAGGCAGTAGGCAG
>JBBSOJ010000089.1:0-11463 GCA_038259855.1 Flavobacteriales bacterium | reverse complement strand
ACCAAAAAGAATCGGGCGGTTCTTGGCATCACACTTGGGATAGTTTAAAATTATTTTCGCCTTCAGAATTTAGTTCGTTATCAGGCTGGGCAATGCCTAAAACGCAGTCAGAATATCCAACCAAAGCGGAATTTATGGACTATCTGTCCGCTTATGAAAAACGATATGACTTCAATATTAGCAGAGTCATTGAAGTGACTAAAGTTGAAAAAGAGAATGAACGCTTCAAGATAACCACCACTACTGACTTATTTTATTCTAAAACCGTGGTGAGCGCAACAGGAACTGCTGGACATCCGTTCATTCCGAAGTATCCAGGCATTGAAATTTTTAAAGGCATCCAAATTCATTCCGCAGAGTATAAAAACCCGGAACGTTTAAAAGATAAAAAAGTTTTGATTATTGGTGGGGGAAATTCTGGAGCACAGATTTTAGCCGAAGTATCCAAAGTGGCACACACCAAATGGGTCACTTTAGAAGTTCCGATTTTTCTACCAGATGATATTGACGGTCGGTATCTTTTTAATGAAGCCACTCAAAAATATTTAGGTAAACCTTCTGATATAAAACCGGAAGGCCATAGTATTTCCTTATCAAATATCGTTATGATTGAAAGTGTGCAAGAAGCGCGAAGCAGGAACGTGCTGAACGCGGTTCGGCCTTTTAAGGAATTTTACAAGAATGGTGTTATTTGGGAAGATGGCGTAACCGAAGCAGTTGATGTCGTTATCTGGTGCACTGGCTTTCGGGCGAATCTCAAACATTTGGAACCATTAGGCATCATTAAAGATGGAAACATAGAGACGAATCAAACGCGGTCTTTAAAAGAACCAAACCTATGGCTTGTTGGCTATGGCAATTGGACGGGTTTTGCGTCTGCAACTATATATGGCGTGGGCAAAACGGCCCGTGAAACGGTTAAGGAAATTACCAATATGTTTCAAAGAAAGACGTCGTAAAACAATTGATTTGTGTTAACTTCGTTGCTATAAAACCAGTCTCACAAAGTCAAAAATAAGATGATAAGAAATGAATTTAACCATTGAAAATATCTTATTAATAGGCTCATTATTACTTCTTGTAAGTGTTTTAGCTGGTAAAACGTCTTATAAGTTTGGCGTTCCTACGTTATTATTGTTCTTGGGAATCGGCATGCTGGCAGGTTCTGATGGTTTGGGAGGTATTCATTTTGACGACCCAAAGCTTGCTCAATTTATAGGTGTTGTATCCTTAAATTTCATTCTGTTTTCTGGTGGTTTGGATACCAATTGGCAAACCGTAAAACCCATACTTCGAGAAGGTATTGCCCTATCGACTTTAGGTGTTTTGTTGACGGCTGTTTCGCTCGGAACTTTTGTATGGTTCATTACAGACTTTACAATCTATGAAAGTTTATTATTGGGTTCTATTGTATCATCCACAGATGCGGCAGCGGTTTTTTCCATATTACGTTCTAAAAGTTTGGCATTAAAAACAAACTTAAGACCTACTTTAGAGATGGAGAGTGGTAGTAATGACCCAATGGCGTATGTTATGACACTTGCTTTCTTAACCTTGGTCATCAATCAGGACCAGAGTTTTTTATCCATCATACCGCTGTTTCTTCAACAAATGATTTTTGGAGGCATTTTGGGAATAGCTTTTGGGATTTCAAGTAAATACATCATTAATAAAATAAAACTTGATTTTGAAGGGCTCTATCCTGTTTTAGCGATTGCCCTGATGTTCATTACATTTTCTGCCACAGACTTTGTAGGTGGTAATGGGTTTCTTGCCATCTATATTTGTGCTGTTTATTTGGGAAATCAAGATCTGATTCACAAAAAAACGATTTTAAAAATGTTTGATGGTTTGGCTTGGCTCATGCAAATTGTGCTGTTTCTGACGCTGGGATTGTTGGTGTATCCATCAGAAATCATTCCTTACATGGGCATTGGATTATTTATTTCAGTATTTCTGATTTTGGTTGCCCGACCGATTGGGGTGTTTATCAGCTTGATTTTTTTCAAGATGAAACTACGCAGACGTTTTTACATTTCATGGGTTGGATTGCGCGGCGCCGTACCAATTGTGTTTGCGACGTATCCGCTTTTAGCAGGAATCGATAAAGCAAACATGATTTTTAATATCGTTTTTTTCATTTCAGTAACGTCCATATTAATTCAGGGAACCACCTTGTCCGTTGTGGCGAAATGGTTAAAAGTTGGCTTACCTGAAACAAAAAAGAAGCTGAATCCCACCGATTTGATGATGGCCGAACATCCAAAAGCCGAAATGAAAGAGCTCTTAATTACTGCGGATTGTTATGCTGTAAACAAGCAAATTGTAGAATTGGGATTTCCTAAAAATGCCATTATCGCTATGGTTAAAAGGAATAATAGTTACATTATTCCAAATGGATTGACTAAAATTGAAGCAGATGATATGTTGATTGTTCTTGCGGACAAACCTATCGTTTTTGATGAAGTCTACAAAAGGCTTAAAACTCACTAGGATATTTTTGAAACGATCCTATGGATTTGACGATAAATCCAATTTTTTAGTATAATAATAGCCTCAATATTATATATATTGCTATTTAATAAATGATTTTTCTCTAAAAAGAGAATTTTAATAAATTGAAAAAATTTAAGACCTTGAACTTAAAATACGAAATTCATAGAAATTGCTTACTTTGATTAACTAAACAAATAATAATGGCTAAAAAACTATCTACATCGAATCGAATAAATATCATTTTCGCCTTAACGGTTGTTTTTCTGATGGTATTTCTTACGAACAGGATTGACAAAAATCATTTTGAGACTGCCCAGCAGACCTTGACCGCAATACATCAAGATAGAGTTCTGGCACAGGATTATATTTATAGAATGAATACGATTCTGCATAAAAAGTATATTCAGATACAAAATGATACATTGTTTGTGGAACGTGCTGATCTTAACACAAATTTTCAAAGTTTGATAGATGATTTTGCTTCAACCAAACTTACAACACAAGAGTCTAAAACGTTCAGGTTACTGATCGAGAATTTTAATAAATTAACAGCTACTGAAACAAAAGTTATAGATTCCAAAAATCTTATGGCATCAAAAGAGACATTCAACAAATTATTCATAGACATACAAGGTAATTTAGACACACTTTCAGAAACACAAGTATCAGAGAGTAAAAATTTGAAATTTCTTGCACAGAAATCTTTAGATAGTAATCAGATGATGTCAAACTTCGAGATTGGTTTTTTGGTGATCATTGGTATTCTTATCCAATTCATACTTTTCTATCGCGTCAAAAAAACGTAACAGTCTCACAAACTTCAAAATATAAATTAAGCTGTCGCTCTCTATTCTATACTCATAGAATTTAGATTCTCGATTATACTGCTTAAATAATAGATTGGTTTTTTTTCCTCACATTAAAACACGCAATTGGATCAACATCAATTTTTGTTACTAAAGTTCAATGATGTCTTTCATGTCATCGATTGTATAGATTGAATCGAACACTTCCTTGTTAAATGATCTTTCCTCTCATTTGGTTTCTAATATTTCGATCGACATACCGTCTCCGACTGGGCTAAAATTTTCAAACGATTAATATGTTTTGAGCAATTCCATTCCGTCTTGTATTCGAGCTTAAAGTGGTTCAATTAAAGAGTTATTGATACAAATTATCGTATCCTTCCTTATTCATTTCTATTCAATGTAAGCCATTAAAACATTCCTCCAAATCGGTTGAGCATAGTTCATAAAAGCACACTCAAAACAACTACAATTTTAACATTTTTTTAGTCTTTCTCACTTAAACCTTTCAAGTTTATAGGTGTCCAATATGAAAAAAAATTTTGTTAAATATAGATTAAGGTTAGAAACATGTTCCGTGGTAACGACTAGGTTTGTAGAATTTGGCTAAATCTTTATGACTCAATAACCATCAATTTTAATGAAAAAAAGATACATACTTTACACCATCCTCATCGGTGGTATTATTTCCTTAATTACTTATCGAGTAATTGCTAACAAAAAAATAAATGGTGGTGGTGAAGAAAAGAAGATAATCACCGCGATGACTGTAGAAGGTCAGATTTTGATAGCCCAACGATTTGAGGACAATTTATCCCTCTCCGGAACTCTTGAAGCGAACGAGGAAATTGACGTTCGAAGTGAAATTTCTGGCATTGTAGAAAGTATTAATTTTGACGAAGGGGCGAGAGTTGCTAAAGGTCAGGTGCTTTTTCGGGTAAATGACATTGAATTGCGCGCTCAATTATCAAAAGGAAAAACAGCTCAATTACTCGCGTCCGAAAATCAAAGAAGAGCAAAATTGCTCCTCGAAAAACAAGCGATTAGTCAAGAAGAATTTGATATTTCGAATGCCGATTTTGAATCCGCTAAAGCCGAATCTCAATTGATAGGCGCACAATTATCCAAAACAACAGTCCTTGCACCTTTTTCTGGAACCATTGGATTGCGTTCTATTTCTAAAGGAACCTACGTAACACCTGCGACGCCAATTGCTAAATTGGTCAATACAAGTCAATTGAAAATTACGTTTTCCATTCCTGAAAAATATGCCTCTCAAATGAAAGTGGGGAATACCTTGACGTTTTCGACTTCAGATTCCAAAAAAGAATACCAAGCCACTATTTATGCCATCGAGCCACAGGTAGATATTGCTACACGAACTTTAAAGTTGAGAGCTATTGCAGATAATAAGGAAGGCACCTTGTATCCAGGAACTTTTGCGAATGTTACCTTGCCATTAGAAACGGTTAACGATGCATTACTTGTACCCACAGAGTCATTGATTCCTATTCAAAATGGGAAAGTCATTTTTGTATCCAAAGGAGGTAAAGCCAAACAAATTGAGGTAGAAACGGGCACACGAACCGATAGCATGATTCGAATTCTTTCAGGAATCAAAGCAGGTGACACTATTTTGACTTCGGGCGTAATGTCATTAAAAGACGGTACATCGGTAAAGGTAAACTTAACTAATTCTAAAAATTAATGAGTTTATCAACCTTAAGCATCAAGCGTCCTGTACTTACTATTGTGATGAATTTAGCCATCATGCTTTTTGGCATCATTGGTTATACGTATTTAGGGGTAAGGGAATTTCCATCCATTGACCCAGCACAGATTTCTGTAAGCACAAGTTATTCTGGCGCGAATTCTGATATCATCGAATCACAAATTACGGAACCACTCGAAAAATCCATTAACGGCATTGATGGCATCCGAAATATCACCTCTTCAAGCAATCAAGGGTCCAGTAGAATCAATATTGAATTCAATCTCGACAAAAATTTAGAGGAAGCCGCCAACGATGTTCGTGATAAAGTATCACAAGCTGTTCGAAGTTTACCACAAGATATCGATGCGCCTCCAGTCGTATCTAAGGCTGATGCCGATTCGCGAGCCATCATCTCGATGACGGTTCAAAGTGATAATAAAAATATATTGGAGCTTACGGATTATGCCGATAATGTGCTTTCTCAACGGTTACAAACGATTCCTGGAGTCAGTAGTGTCCAAATTTGGGGCCAACGGAAATATGCCATGCGCCTTTGGATTGATCCCATAAAACTAGCTTCTTATGGTGTAACGGTTGCAGAAGTTCGTGAGGCGCTGTTATCCCAAAATGTTGAATTGCCTTCAGGAAAATTAACAGGTGCCAATACAGAGTTAACCGTAAAAACTATTGGTAATCTATCGACACAGGAAGAATTCAACAACATCATCATCATGGCCGATGGTGAAAAAGTGGTTCGTTTTAGTGATGTCGGAAATGCCACTTTGGAAGCCGAAAACATGGAAACCAAATTGAGCGATTCTGGTCAGCCTATGGTCGCCATGGCAATCGTTCCGCAGCCAGGTGCCAATTATGTGGCTATTTCGGATGCTTTTTATGCCGAATACGAAAAATTAAAAAAAGACCTCCCAAAAGATTTTAAATTGAATGTCGTTATTGACGATACACTATTCGTGAAACAAGCCATTGTCGAAGTTGTCGAGACGCTTGCAATCTCAATTATTTTGGTGATTTTGGTGATCTATTTCTTTTTTAGGGACTGGTCTATGGCCTTAAGACCATTAATTGATATTCCTGTATCGCTCATTGCAACCTTTTTTATCATGTGGCTATTTGGTTTTTCGATCAACGTACTGACGCTTTTGGCAATCGTATTGGCAACGGGTTTGGTGGTCGATGATGGGATTGTGGTCACCGAAAATATATATAAAAAAGTGGAAGAGGGGATGACCCCTATTGAAGCTGCCATTAAAGGATCTAACGAGATTTTCTTTGCCGTTATTTCCATTTCAGTGACACTTGCTGCTGTGTTTTTACCAGTTATTTTCCTTGAGGGATTCGTTGGGCGTTTGTTTAGGGAATTCGGTATCGTCATTGGTGCGGCAGTCCTCATTTCGGCCTTTGTGTCCTTATCCTTGACGCCGATGCTGAATGCATATTTGATGAAACCAGGAAAGCAAAAACAATCTAAATTCTACGTAGTTACAGAGCGTTATTTTGTTAAGATGAATACGTGGTATTCTGAAACACTTCAGAAATTCATGAAGAGAAAATGGTTGAGTTTTCCAATCCTTTTGGTGTGTTTTGGTATGATTGTTCTATTTTTTAATCTGCTTCAAAAAGAAACGGCGCCTTATGATGACCGAAGTTTTTTGCGGGTCAATGTAACGGCTCCTGAAGGCGCATCATATGATTACATGGATCGTTTTATGAATGAAGTTACCGAACTTATTAACGATTCCATACCCGAGAAAAAGGTGAGTTTAATTATCACATCTCCAGGTTGGGGATCATCCTCCGTTAATAGTGGTCGTGCAAATATTTCTCTTGTAGAACCAGATGAACGCGATCGTTCCCAAAAAGAAATCGCTGACGATTTGACGCGATGGCTCAAAGGCTACGAAAATGCACGTTCCAGTGTGTCGGAAACACCAACCATTGCAGTCAACCGAAGAGGAGGTATGCCGATACAGTATATCATTCAAGCGCCAAATTTTGAAAAGTTGAAAGAGAAGGTTCCAGAATTTATGGAAGCTGCTGAAAACAATCCGGTTTTTGCCAATACCGAAGTGGATTTAAAATTCAACAAACCTGAAATCTACGTCACCATCGATCGTGATAAAGCAAAAAGTCTAGGAGTTTCAGTACTTGACGTGGCTCAAACCTTGCAATTGTCTTTAAGTGGTCAGCGCTTTGGGTATTTTATGATGAATGGAAAGCAATATCAAGTCATTGGACAATTTGATCAGAAGGATCGTAATGCGCCCATGGATTTGAAATCCATGTTTGTCAAAAACGATAAAGGCGATTTAATTCAAATGGATAATTTGGTGACGACCGAAGAACAAAGTAGTCCACCACAACTATACCATAACAATCGCTATATGTCGGCGACAGTTGCTGCAAGTTTAGCACCTGGCATGAGTATCAATGATGGTATCGATGCCATGGAATCCATTAAAGAGCAGGTTCTGGATGATTCTTTCACAACTGATTTGGGTGGGGAATCCCGAGATTTCGTCGAAAGTAGTTCCAATACCCTGTTCGCCTTCGGGTTGGCTTTGTTGCTTATATTCTTGATATTGGCAGCGCAATTTGAAAGTTTTATAGACCCGTTTGTTATCATTTTGACGGTTCCAATGGCGGTGGCAGGAGCGTTATTTTCTCTTTGGTTATTCGGACAGACGTGGAACATCTTTAGTCAAATCGGGACCATCATGCTCATCGGTTTGGTTACCAAGAATGGTATTCTGATTGTAGAATTTGCGAATCAACTCCGGGAGGAAGGTATGAAAAAGCAAGAGGCGATTTTAAAAGCAGCAGAATCACGACTGCGACCTATATTGATGACTAGTTTAACGATTGCTTTGGGTGCATTGCCAATTGCGTTGTCCCTTGGTGCGGCATCTACAAGCCGAATCGGTATGGGCGTAGTGATCATAGGAGGCACCATGTTTTCTCTGGCTTTGACCTTATTTGTTATTCCGTCCATATATTTCCTTTGGTCTCGCGAAAAGAAACACATCCCAGAATTTGATAAAATTGAGAGTTATGAAAAGGTTTAGTATACTTTTTATGCCAATATACGCGGGGTTGTTTTTCTTGTCATTTCAAACGCAAGGTCAAGATTTACTGACACTGGAAGATGCGGTGGAGCAAGCGCTGGAAAATAATTATGACATTCGACTATCTACCAATAGATTAAAAATCGATGAAACCTCTGTAAGCCTTGGTTTAGCAGGCATGCTTCCACGAGTTTTTGCATCTGCCGATAGCAATAACAGTACGCAGAATATTTCGCAAACGCGCTCTAATGGTGAACAAATTCAATTGGATGGGGCGAGAAATAATAACATCAGTTATGGGGTTGGATTGGATTGGACAATTTTTGATGGTTTAAGCATGTTCGCTCGTTACGATCAATTAAAGGAATTGGAAAAATTGGGCGAAGCGGAATTGCAAAGAACAATTCTCGATCGGGTGAGTGACGTGATGAGTACGTATTATGATTTGGTACAACAACAGCAGCAATTGGTGGCCCTTGATAGTTCTTTAGTCATTTCTCAACAGCGTGTGGAATTGGCCGATAATCGGTTCAGTATTGGGAAGGTATCAAAATTGGAAGTTTTAAATGCTCAAGTCGATTTGAATACCGATAAAACTTTGTTTATTCGACAAAGCGAATTGTATATCAATACAAAAATTAGGCTCAATGAAATCATAGCGCGCGATACCAAAACAGATTTTATCGTTGAAGATGAAATGTTGATTCGTGATAATCTGGTTTTGGATGAATTAGAACTTTTGGCAGAAGAACAAAATCCGGAATTAAAGGCACAACTCATCAATAAACGCATTGCAGAATTAGCATTGAAAGAAATCAAAGGCAATCGGTACCCAACCATTTCTGCCAATACTGGGTATAATTTTAGTGATTCTGAAAATAGTTTAGGATTTACCACTCAGAATCAAGCACAAGGTTGGAATTATGGTTTTAGTGCAAGCATCGATATTTTTAATGGCTCCAACCAAAACCGAAATGAAAAAATAGCAAAACTTCAAGTGGAGAACAGCAAAATTGTGATCGAATTACAAAGCCAAACTATCAAGTCCCAATTGGCGTCAGCTTACCAGACTTATCTATCGAACAAGAGTTTGATAGAATTGGAAACATACAATGAGGAGATTGCGAAAGAAAATTTGGATATCACATTGGCCAAATATAGAATTGGTACCATACCAACGATTGAGTTTAGAACAGCACAACTCAATTATATCAATGCACAGCTACGATTAAGCGATGCAAAATACCAAACGAAAATTTCTGAAGTGGCATTGAACCAACTTGCAGGAAATTTGTCGCTATTATAATCGTATTGAATTTTTTTACAATTTTTTGGATTTCATTATAAATCAAATTGACACTACTGAACACGGACTTGGCGTTTAAATTCCTATAGTATCAGCAAAGTATTATCTGTATTCGGGGTTTTCAAAATTCCATCGGGTACCATCGTCCCAATCTTCTCTTGAATTGCCGTATTTTGGATAACCGTCCTGTTTTTTAAGAGTCGCTGCCAAATGAAGTAAATTATAGGTCATGAATGTCGTATTTCTATTTGTAAAATCCGAATCGGTTCCTACAGGTGGAGACAATTTCTTTCCATCCCATTTAGTATCGCCATAACTAGGCCCTGGTCCAACGGCTCCAATCCAACCGGCATCTGCTTGTGGTGGTATGGAATATCCAACGTGCTGAAGCGCATACAAAATGCCCATAGCACAATGCTTTATGCCATCTTCATTACCAGTAATTAAGGTACCAGCGACTTTTCCGTAGAAAATATATTGCCCTTTATCGTTGGTTTTTCCGCTCATTGCGTACAAACGTTCAATTAGTTTTGATGCAACTGATGACCGTTCACCTAACCAAATCGGGGTTCCAACGATTAAGATGTCTGCCGAAATTAGTGTTTTGAAAAGCGCTGGCCATTCGTCTTTTTCCCAACCGTGTTCTGTCATATCGGGTTGTATTCCTGTAGCAATATCGTGGTCTATGAACCGAATTTCTTCCACCGTAACATGTTCCTTTTCCATGATGGCTTTAGACACCTTAAACAGATGATCCGTATGGCTTTTTTCTGGTGATTTTTTTAAGGTGCAGTTTACAAATACTGCTTTGAGTTTTTTAAAATTTGGTTTTTCCATGAGTATAGGATTTTACTTTTTTGTGATATTAATTAGGCGTCCGCTATTTAAATTTAATAGTATTCGCTTAAAATTTTAATCTAGGTTCTGTATTTGATATTTACATTGTTATCAATTCTAATAACACTCTACATATTAAAAAAATCAACATCAGAACTATGTTATTTAAAAACATCAGAGTACCAAAATCAGAAAACCGCCGTCAAATTACTAGTCTGTCAGTTTTTAATTTCTGACAAAAAAGTTAAAGAACGAGCGATCAATTCAATATACCGATTTTTCTTATTTAGAACTAAAACTAACAAAACACTTTGATCTCTAGTGGAATTTATTCTTCAATTCATTAAATTGCATCAAACTTAACGTATGAAAATTGCATCCTCCTTAATATTAACGTTATTGATTGTTGTGAGTTGCTCGAGTTCCAAAACAACGCCATCTCAATGGATATCGGACGATTTTAAGGTGGAGAACATTGAGCGATTATTGATCTATGCAAATACGGACGATATAAGTTTACAAGCAGAGTTCGAGGAAACATTAGCACAGGCTCTTGAAAAAGAAGGAATCGCCACGCTGAAAATGAATACTGCATTTCCTCATATTAAATATGATGAGAATCACACAAACGAAGAGATCAATCAATTTGTATTGGAGTGTAAAGCCAAGAATATTGACAAGGTTTTATTAGCTTCAAGAACATCGTTGGTCATTGATACCATACGCACAAAATCCCTGCAGAATTATATGAATTCTTTACAACCAATAAGTTTTCGGAAATCTGACGGAGAAACGCTTGTGTATGATACAAAAGAAGTGACTACGCACATGTTGGAGGCGGCCGTATACGATATAGAAAGGACAAATTCTAAAGATGAACCAGTAGCCACTGTGGCCTTAAAAGTAATTAATCCAAAATCTATTGAGACTCTGAAGTCGGATTTCTTAAAAACTATCATGAATCTGTTTGTGATTAAGTAGTACCAATGGTTCGAGCTAAATCAATTCATATTTGAGAAATGACTCGGCATAAAAAAAATGTAGCCTATTTTTTAGACTACATTTCTTTAACCAATATTTAAAATGGATTTATGAGGATTGTTCTTAAACCATTCACGATACATGCCATATTGGTCTTCATTAAGTACGGCGTTACATAGTGAATCGCGCTCATAAGGACGTTTTTGTTCATCGGTCATTCCCAAATTCCTGAACATCTTT
>JBBSOJ010000088.1:0-11614 GCA_038259855.1 Flavobacteriales bacterium | reverse complement strand
GAAGCTTATTTGTTACTGGGAAAGGCGCGTTATTTCGATCAGCGATTTATTCCTGCGTTGGAAGCATTCAATTATATACTTTATAAGTATCCGGCGAGTGATAAGATCAACACATCGAAGGTGTGGCGTGAAAAGACCAACATTCGTCTTGAAAACTATGAGCTTGCCATCAAAAATCTAAAACGGCTTATTGATCAAGAAGTTTTGGAAGACCAAGATATGGCCGATGCAACGGCAAGTATGGCGCAAGCTTACATAAACATCCAAGCTAAAGACAGTGCTTTGACACAGTTGGCGATTGCAGCCGATTACACCAAAAAAGATAATGAAAAGGCAAGGTACAATTACATCCGAGGCCAATTGTATAATGAATTCGGATATAAGGATAGTGCCAATATTGCGTATGATAAAGTCATTGATCTGCATCGTAAAATTCCAAGAGCCTATTACATCAATGCCCATTTGGCAAAAGTGGCCAATTTCGATTATGAAACAGGCGATCAGGTAGCATTTTTGGAATATCTGACAGCGTTGGAAGAAGATCGTGAAAACCGGCCGTTTTTAGGGAAGATCTATTACCGTATTGCCAACTTCCATAAATACAATAAGCGTGATTCTGTGGCTGTGGCTTATTATAACAAATCACTACGATCACAATCCACAGACCAGCCGCTCCGTGCTGTTGATTACACCACACTTGGTGATATGGACTTTGATTTAGCAGAGTACAAATTAGCTGGGGCATACTATGACAGTACTATGAATAATTTGGTCCTGAATAGCAAACCATACCGAGCGATCAAGAGAAAGCGTGAAAACTTGGACGATGTCATCTATTACGAAGATATCGCTCAAATCAATGATAGCATCTTGAATTTGGTGAGTCTTTCAAAAGAAGATCAATTGGCATTGTTTACAGAATATACATCTGCCTTAAGGGCCAAAGCCGAACTCGCAAAAGAAAAAGAAGAAGCCGCAAAACGACTCAATACCGGCCTTCAACTGACCAATGATGTCAATAAAGGCATCCAACGAAGTGACGCAGCCAATGCAAAAGCTGGTGGCGGTCGGCAGGAATTCTATTTTTATAATCCGACAACTGTGGCTTATGGAAAAAATGAATTTATCAGAATCTGGGGAGATCGCTCCTTAAATGATAATTGGAGGCTTTCAGATACACGTACCAATTCCGGTGGTTTGCAATCTGGTACCGATCCACTGGCAAATGCTACCGAAGATGAGATGTTTGACCCCGAATTTTACATGGCTAAAATTCCAACAGATCAGAAGTTTTTGGACAGTTTAGCCAAAACCCGAAATTTCGCGTATTATCAATTGGGATCTATTTACAAGGAAAAATTTAAGGAATTTAACTTGGCAAAAGATAAGCTGGAAACCTTATTGGATAATGACCCCGAAGAGCGATTGATACTGCCGTCAAAGTATAATTTGTACAAAATCTATCAGGAATTGAACTATAATTCTGATTCCGAAAGAATCAAAACAGATATCATCACGAATTATCCGGACTCTCGTTATGCGGAAATCTTGCGAAATCCCGATTCCGGATTGTCCAAAGACGCAAACAGTCCAGAAAGTCTCTACGAAAAGCTTTACGCCGATTACAGCAACCAAAAGTTTCAACAGGTAATTGACAAAGCTTCAGATTATATTATTCAATTTGAAGGAGAACCGATGGTACCAAAATTCGAAATTTTAAAAGCTTCCGCAAAAGGCCGTTTGTATGGTTTTGATGCTTATAAAGAAGGTGTTAATTTTATTGCTTTGACGTATCCAAATTCACCAGAAGGGAAGCAAGCGGAAGAGATTGCTAAAACAGTGCTTCCAACGCTTGAAAAAAAGACCTTTTTAAATGATGATGATGCTAAAAAATTTAATGTTATCTATCAATTTGATATGGCTGCCAATGAAGATGTTGATGAATTTGTCAAAAAGCTGGATGAGGAGATCAAACAAATTAGATATTATGATATGTCAACCTCCATAGACATTTATAATTCAGAAACAATCTTTGTCGTTGTACATGGTTTAAAAAGCATACAAGGGGCCAAGGGTTTTGCAGATCTTCTTACCGAACGAAAATCAAAAATAAAACGTCCATATATAGCAATTTCTTCAGATAATTACGAAATTGTACAAATCCATAAAACCCTCAACGACTATTTAGCAATTCAATAACCAAATCAGACCTATGTTTTCAGGCTCAAAAAAAGAACAAATGGCAACAGATGTAACGCAACAGAATGCTATCGCAAAAGGCTCCATCATTACGGGAGATATTGTTAGTGATGGTGATTTTAGAATCGAAGGAACTATTAACGGAAACGTAAAAACGCCTGGGAAAGTTGTTATCGGAAGAACCGGAATCATCAAAGGAACGCTTACCAGTGCCAATGCCGATATCGAAGGTAAGTTCTCTGGTAAACTAATTCTTACCGATACGTTGTCGCTTAAATCCACGGCGCATGTAGAGGGCGAGGTAGAAGTTGCAAAATTATCTGTAGAGCCCGGCGCAACTTTCAATGCCACATGCGTAATGACAGGAACTAAAAAAGAGTTAGGCAATGGCGCACAACGACCACAACCACAAGAACGAAAGGAAGGGCAAGCAGTATAGTTCGTACGCCAAATATTCAGGAATGGCGATTCAAATGTTCGCCATCATTGGTATCGGCGCCTTTATTGGCGTTCAACTCGACGAAAAATTCTCAAACGGCCACAATCTTTACACAATCATCTTATCTTTGGCTGCTGTAATCGGATCGATGGTTTTGGTAATTCGCCAAATCATTTCCAATTCTAAAGATGATCAATGATATGAATGAACAGTTTAAAAAAAGGCAAGGGTCTTTTTTACTTCAAAATGTCGGTGTATCGGTGCTCTTGTTCGGATTTCATACTTATTTGCTGTCCTATTTTGCCAATGATATCACCTTCTTCTTCCCACTATGGCATATTTATGTGTTCCATTTTGTAGTGACTACGGTACTTTATACAGTGGTTAATTATAAATATTCTAGCGGCAAGAAAGACATCTTCAATATGTTTATGATCTTTACATTTCTAAAGATGATTTTCGCTATTCTGTTTTTGCTGCCGCTGCTGCTTTCCGATGTAGAATATAAGCAGCCAGATGTTTTTAATTTTTTTATTCCTTATTTCTTGTATTTGTTTTTCGAAGTGTATTCCGTTACCACGTTTTTGAATAAAAATCCCTGATTTTGTTATTAGTTCAAAATTAGAAATTCAAGGGAGTTTGAAAATTTGTTTATACCTATTTTGAATATTTCTTTATCAAATCCTTCAATATGATATAAGAAGTGATGCTCAACGAGATCAATAGAAACAAGTAGCCATAACCTATATTGGTTGTTTTCGGGTCAATTGAGTATGATACTAATGCCGGTCCCAAAAACAAGGCTAGTGGTATGATTATTAGTGAAAATACCAAAAAGATGATTTTTGCGATGTGAAGAATTTTTTTCATAGCTATTTTTTAATGTATTTCAATAGTTGCTAGAGTGACTCAAATAGTATTCAAATCTGAACTTATTTATTTAGATAAATTCATCTTAAGATTTTCTAAAGATAGCAATAATCGCTTTCGTATAAAAACGATTTTGATTCTTTAGTGTCAATTCTTTAGGATTACTTTCTGGTTAAATTATCAAAGTGACCATCGTCTAAAGAACTGCCAGAAATTCCCTTAAATAATATTGATAAAAAAGAGTTTGACAATTAAGTTATTGTCCGTACATTTGCACGGAATTTAAAGCAAGCCATTTTTAAGCAATACGGAATGACATTAAGCAGGTTTAGAAACATTCTTTTTTCGACTCTTTTTTTAGCAGTGACTACTTTTGGATTTGCTGCCGAAGAGACTGAAAAACCAGAGAGCGAAAAGTTTGACGCCAAAGAAATGATCATGCATCACGTTAAGGATGCTCACGAGTTTCACATCGTTGATTGGGATGGCGAGCCCATATCCATCGCGTTGCCCATTATTATATGGACGGATAACGGATTGACATCATTTATGTCAAGTGAATTTCATCATGACGATTCAGGCCAACATGTGGTCGAAGCCAATGGTATGAAATTCGTAAAACTTCACGAAAAAATATATCAATTAGACAGCAGCGCTGAAGCTGTTCAGTTTGATGAAGAGCATCACCCAACAAACGCAAGTCTCCCAATGGATTTTTCCATTACAAGAAACGTTTTCATGATGTGGGTTTCAATGATTGTGATTTTGTTGATATTTATTACAACAGCCAGTAAATATAAGAAGTCAAATAATTTCTTGCCTAAAGGCATTGCAGGTTTTATGGAGCCTTTGGTGATGTTTGTCCGTGATGAAATCGCGCGTCCAATGATCGGGGAGCACAAGTACAAAAAATACATGCCATTTTTATTGACGGTATTTTTCTTTATTTGGTTGAATAATATTTTTGGATTGATTCCTATTGTCAACGGTGCGAATGTTAGTGGAAACATTGCATTTACTTTGACGCTTGCCGCCTTTACTTTTATCGTGGTCAACTTGAGCGGAAACAAGAATTATTGGAAACATATTTTCTGGATGCCAGGTGTTCCTGTGCCAATGAAAATTTTCTTAATGCCTATTGAGATTGTTGGAATGTTCGTGAAACCGATCTCATTGATGATTCGTCTGTTTGCTAACATTACTGCGGGGCATATTATTATTTTGGCTTTAATGTCCCTGATATTTATATTCGAGACCGTTGCAGTGGCACCAGTATCTGTGGCATTCTCATTATTCATCGGTTTGATCGAGATTGTGGTTACAGCAATTCAGGCCTATATTTTTACCGTGTTGTCTGCCCTTTATATTGGAATGGCAACCGAAGAAGCGCATCATTAATTAATTTAAATTTTATAACTATGACTATTACAGGAATCGCAGCAATCGGAGCTGGTTTAGCAGCAATTGGAGCTGGAATGGGAATTGGAAGAATCGGTGGTTCTGCTATGGATGCCATGGCACGTCAACCGGAAATCCAAGGAAAAATCCAAACTTCAGCGCTTATCTTAGCAGCCTTCGTAGAAGCGGTAGCACTTTTTGGTGTTGTTGCAGCATTAATCGTATAATTACGAGTTAGATACAGAGGTAACGGTTGGTTGCCTCTGTATTTTAAAAAATTTAAATTGATTTTAAAATAAATAACAAATGGATTTAATCACACCTGGTTTAGGATTGGTTTTTTGGACAGCAATTACGTTCTTGTTTTTGTTGATTATCTTGAGAAAATTTGCTTGGAAACCTATTCTTGGCGCTGTTGAAGAACGTGAAGAAGGTATCAAAAGTGCTTTAGAGTCTGCTGAAAAAGCACGCATGGAAATGCAAAACCTTAAAGCTGACAATGAGCGCATTCTTAATGAAGCACGTGCGGAACGTGAAGCTATGTTGAAAGATGCTCGTGAAATCAAAACAAAGATGATTGCAGATGCTAAAGAAGAAGCGCAATCTCAAGCCAACAAGATGATTGAACAAGCGCAAGAAGCCATCGAGAGCGAGAAAAGAGGTGCTATGGCAGAATTGAGAAATCAAGTGGCTATACTATCTGTTGATATTGCAGAAAAAGTCGTCAGAGCAGAGCTTTCCAACAAAGACAAACAACTACAATTGGTAGAGTCTATGTTGAGTGATGCTAAAATGAACTAATAAAATTTTATGACATAACGTCTATTGTCTAGCGTCTAATGTCCAATGTCTAAATTATGTCACAAACAAGAGCAGCAATACGATACGCGAAAGCAGTTTTGGATTTGGCTAAAAGTCAAGGTTCAGCGCCTGCTGTGCATAACGATATGAAGTCGATAGTTAATTCGGTGGACGGAAGTAAAGAATTGAAAGATATGCTTTACAGTCCAGTAATTCCAACTGCCACTAAAAAATCGGCTTTATTAGCTATTTTTCCAGATTTGAATGCATTAAGCATCAACCTAATTGACACCTTGATTGGAAATAAGCGTATCAGTATGTTAGGCGAAGTCGCCATTCAATACAATACATTGTTTGATGATGAACAAGGTATTCAAATAGCCAAGGTAACCTCTGCTGTCGCCTTAACAGATGATTTGAAAAAGTTAGTGCTTATTAAAGCTAAAGAGTTGACAGGGAAAGATTCGGAAATTGTCAACGTGGTTGATGAAAGCATTATTGGAGGATTTATACTTCGTGTTGGCGATCTTCAATATGATGCTAGCATTGCGAATAAATTGAGTAAACTTAAAAGAGAATTTACATTAAACTAAAGAGTTAGAGGCGAGATGTCTTACATCTACAGTCTAACATCTAATATCTTATAAAAAATGGCAGAAGTAAAACCAGCTGAAATTTCAGCAATCTTAAAGCAGCAATTGTCAGGATTTGAGGCAAGCGCTTCATTAGACGAAGTCGGAACAGTATTGACTGTTGGAGATGGTATTGCACGTGTTTACGGACTTTCAAATGTTCAGTACGGTGAGTTGGTCGAATTTACAGGCGGACTTGAAGGTATCGTATTGAATCTTGAGGAAGACAACGTCGGTGTCGTATTATTGGGACCTTCTAAAGAAATCAGCGAAGGATCTACTGTAAAACGTACCAAGCGTATTGCATCGCTTAAAGTTGGTGAAGAGATTGTTGGTCGTGTTGTGGATACTTTGGGTAACCCAATCGATGGTAAAGGCCCAATCGGAGGCGAACTTTATGAAATGCCTTTGGAGCGTAAAGCACCTGGTGTTATCTACCGTCAGCCAGTAACGGAGCCGTTACAGACAGGTATCAAAGCGATTGATGCGATGATTCCGGTGGGTAGAGGACAACGTGAGTTGGTGATCGGTGACCGTCAAACTGGTAAAACAGCAGTTTGTATCGATACCATTATCAACCAAAAAGAATTTTATGATGCAGGTGAGCCTGTGTATTGTATCTATGTCGCCATTGGTCAAAAAGCATCGACAGTGGCTCTGATTGCAAAAAATTTAGAGGAAAAAGGAGCGATGGCTTACACAACGATCGTTGCGGCTAATGCTTCTGATCCTGCACCAATGCAAGTATATGCGCCATTCGCAGGTGCTGCAATTGGTGAGTATTTTAGAGATACGGGTCGTCCGGCATTGATTGTTTTTGATGATTTATCAAAGCAGGCAGTGGCTTATCGTGAAGTATCCCTATTGTTACGTCGTCCACCAGGACGTGAGGCGTATCCGGGTGACGTTTTCTACCTTCACTCTCGTTTATTGGAGCGTTCTGCAAAAATTATCAACAATGATGCAATTGCAAGTGAAATGAATGATTTGCCAGATGTGTTGAAACCAATCGTTAAAGGCGGTGGTTCATTAACGGCACTGCCAATTATTGAAACACAAGCAGGTGACGTTTCGGCGTATATCCCAACCAACGTGATTTCTATTACAGATGGTCAGATTTTCTTGGATGGTGACTTATTTAACTCTGGTGTTCGTCCAGCGATTAACGTTGGTATTTCGGTATCGCGTGTTGGTGGTAACGCACAGATTAAATCGATGAAGAAAGTTGCAGGTACTTTGAAATTAGACCAAGCGCAATATCGTGAGTTGGAAGCATTTGCCAAATTTGGTTCTGATTTAGATGCTGTAACCTTAAATGTTATCAATAAAGGTAAGCGTAACGTTGAGATTTTGAAACAAGCTCAAAATGATCCATTTAAAGTAGAAGATCAAATAGCGATCATCTACGCCGGATCAAAGAACTTGTTAAAAGATGTTCCTGTTGAAAAAGTAAAAGAGTTCGAAAGAGATTATTTAGAGTTTTTAAAAGCGAAACACAGCAATACATTAGCGACTCTAAAAGCAGGAAATTTAAGTGATGAGGTTACCGATACATTAACGTCTGTAGCTAGCGAATTGTCTGCGAAATATAGAAAATAGAAACCTCTCCCATCCTCCCCAAAAGGAGCAGTTTTACTCGGATGGGTTTTGAAAACGTAAATTATTAATCCCTCCCTTTTTGGGAGGTTAGGTGGGCTTATTATGGCAAATTTAAAGGAAATACGTAATAGAATATCTTCGGTGTCTTCCACGATGCAGATCACTAGCGCTATGAAGATGGTGTCTGCTGCAAAATTGAAGAAAGCGCAAGATGCTATTACTGCAATGCGACCATATTCAGATAAGTTGACAGAATTGTTGCAAGGATTGAGTGCAACCTTGGATCCTGATTCGGGAAGTAAGTTTGCTGACCAACGTGTCGTAAATAAAGTGTTGATTGTTGCGATCACTTCAAATAGAGGTTTGGCAGGCGCTTTCAATTCTAATATTATTAAGCAAGTTGCCGGTTTGGTGAACAATACTTACGCAACTCAAGAAGTCTCTTACGTGGCAATTGGCAAAAAATCAAACGATTTTTTCAAAAAGACAAGCAAGGTAATTGCCAATAAAAGCGAAGTTTATGATGATTTGACTTTCGAAAATGTTGCAGAAATTGCTGAAATGTTGATGGATCAGTTCTTGCATCACAAAGCCGATAAAGTTGTGTTGGTTTATAATAAATTCAAAAATGCAGCGACACAAGAAATTATGAGCGAGCAGTTTTTACCAATCGTTCCTATCGAAAGTGATGTCATCGTAAATGTGGATTATATATTCGAGCCATCGAAAGCTGAAATTGTAGAACAATTGATTCCTAAATCCTTGAAAACACAGTTGTACAAGGCGATTAGAGATTCATTCGCTAGTGAGCACGGTGCTCGTATGACCGCAATGCATAAAGCAACTGATAACGCTACGGAATTGAGAGATCAATTAAAATTGACTTATAATAAAGCACGTCAAGCATCTATTACCAATGAAATTCTTGAAATTGTTGGAGGTGCTGAAGCATTGAATAGTTAATAATTAAGTACTGTAAAAAGAGATTTAGTTTTTTACGATTCTTAAAATATATGCAAAGCCTTACTTTTTAGTAAGGCTTTTTTTTAGTCATTATTTAAATTTGTAAAATCATAATGCTGTGTTCGACGTTTAGACGATGAAATACATATTAAATCGTTAAAAAACATTCATTACGTCGAAAAACTGGTTTTTTTTCTTTGTTGATTGAGATAATTATCTATATTTATCGTCCAAATCTAAATGAAAAACCCGATGAACCTACTCAAAAAGGCGATGAAAGCCATCTTTCTCTGTGTTATATTTTTTGGTTGCATGAGTAATTTTGCCCAAAATCAAAAAATACTTAAATCTCAAGAATCCACATTTCAAGAACAACCATCATTCCAGTTAAATGATGCACATTTTCAAGAATGGTATGCAGGAATTAAAGTTGGAGGAACAGGATTCAATATCATCCTTCCTAACATTACGAATGATGAAAACATCGTCTTTCAAAATGTATATTTTAGAAATTTAACCGGAAAAGTAATTAAAGGAAAAGGTAAATATTCTGCAACTCTAAAGAACAGTTCTCCAGATTATACTTGGGAATATCCTGAAAAGCCAGCAGACTACCCTTTTGATTTAACACCAGACGAATGTGTTATCAGTTACAAAGAAAATGGTCAATTGAAATATCTGAAAATTGCTGCACTAACCGAAAAAGCAGGCGCTTACTATGAAAACGGTCCACCATTGATTTACGATAGTTCACCCAATTCTGTACTCGCTACTGTTGACGACGAAGATTAATATTTTATCATCACTACTAACTGACAAAAGTCTCTCCAATTCGGTGAGACTTTTTTATGGAATGTCATTTGATAGTGTATCTTTAAATTAATTAAGATAAAATGACCTATTTCAATATCAAACATATGGCAGTAGTTTGGGCGTTGATTCTGTCTGCATGCGCTTCACCAAAACTTAAATCGTCTTCTTCTATATCAATTGATGAAGTTTACTTTCAGGAATGGCGTTCTGGTGTTGAAGGTGGTGGATCAGGGCTCAATTTATTCATTACTCTGTCGGAACCTACTCGTAAAAGCATACAATTAGATTCTGTTTATTTTAGAGAACGTTCCGCAAAATTAGAATCTATCCGCAAAGATTCCACACACTTTGTCGGTCGTTTTACGTATAACTCAGGTTTGCAGTTACCGTTCGAGGTTGGTGATCAAAATACTAATGAACAATCTTCAGAGTCTACAAACATTCCCTTTGAATTACAAAATAATGCATGCGTGATTTCTTATTTTGAAGAAGGGAACATTAAGTATGTGACGTTGGATTCTATTGCGGAGAAACGAATTCAAAACTATCCAACGGCGCCAACAAATCAGCAATAATTCGAATTTTGCACAGCGGTTTTTAAAGATGTATTTTCGCATCTCAATAAAAAACAATTGGGTACTATAAAAAGCTTTTTTAAGGACACGATTATTTATGGTCTAGCTACTGTTCTTCCTAGACTCATGAACTTTATTTTGGTACCACTTCACACCGATAAATTAGAAACTTCCAAATATTCAGATAACACGACATTTTATATCTATGCTGCTTTTTTCAACGTTTTGTTGACATACGGCATGGAAACTGCTTTTTTTCGTTTTTTTAATTTGAGCAAGGAAAAGGAGAAAGTATTCTCCACAACGTTGATCAGTCTAGTGGTTTCTACCCTGATCTTTTTAGTTTGTGTTTTGATTTTC
Source organism: Flavobacteriales bacterium (assembly GCA_038259855.1). Lineage (GTDB taxonomy): Bacteria > Bacteroidota > Bacteroidia > Flavobacteriales > Flavobacteriaceae > JBPOFM01. The sequence continues at coordinate 965 of JBBSOJ010000088.1, read as the reverse complement.
AATGAGCAGTTGGCGCGCATGGTGAATCTTAATCAAACTTATTTTAATCTGCTGATAGGCGTACTGGTCTTGGATGCGCTGGTGGTCGCGCCATTTGCCTATTTGAGAGCTACGGGACGGCCCATAAAATTTACTGCTATCAAATTGTCTAATGTTGCAGTCTACGTGGTGCTGAATTTCTTTTTTCTTTGGGCAATTCCAAAATTTAATATTGACTTTCCAGGATATAATCCCGATGATTTGGTACAGTATATATTTGTGTCCAACCTCGTAGCTAGTGCCTTTACAATTCTCTTATTATCACCTTATTTTTTTAAAACCAAGTTACAATTTAGCACCAGTATTTTCAAAGAACTGTTGCAGTACGGTTGGCCAATTATGGTAGCAGGAATGGCCTATGTCATTAATGAAAACTTTGATAAATGGCTATTGCCAGAATTACTTGGAAAATCAATCAATGGAGCGTACAGTGGCTGTTATAAAATCGCTGTATTCATGACCATTTTTATTCAGGCCTTTCGATTGGGCGCAGAGCCTTTCTTTTTTAACCATGCGAAAGAATTGAACGCTAAAGAAACGTATGCCAGAATCATGAAATATTTTGTGATACTTGGCTGTTTGATGTTCGTTTTTACCGTGGCGTTCTTAAATATCTTTAAACAGTTGATCGTACCAAATGAGTCCTATTGGGTCGCCATCGAGATTGTGCCGATTGTATTATTGGCCAATTTATTTTTGGGGATCTATTTCAATCTTGCAATTTGGTATAAATTAACTGATAAAACCCGTTACGGTATGTACATCTCTATGATTGGAGCTGTCGTTACCATCGCTTTCAATTATATTATGATACCCATCATTGGATTTATGGCATCGGCCTGGGCCACACTGATCGCCTACGGTAGTATGATGCTGATATCGTATCAACTCGGAAAAAAACACTATCCGGTGCCATATGATGTTGG
>JBBSOJ010000087.1:0-11746 GCA_038259855.1 Flavobacteriales bacterium | reverse complement strand
TCTGTTTGACTCCAGTCGATAAAATCGAATTGCCAATTGTCAGAAGCAATAGCTTCCATTGTTGGGGTTTCCTCATGTTGCTCCCAATCTCTTGCGTTTCTTTTTATGTCGGTCACATGTTCCGGAGAACCAATCAAAATGGTTTTGGTGCCTTTATTGAATACTGAATGATCTTTCAGTAATTTCATATCCTGATCTAAAATAATCCTTACCGGATGTTTGCCCGTCCAATCGCGAACAGTCAAACTAGGATTATCTTCCGTAACGGTAGTGGTGCCAACTAAAATAGCCTGCTCTTCGGCGCGCCATTTATGAACCAATTGACGCGATATGTTATTGGTAATCCAAACTGGTTTTTTTTCGTTTTTCGTCAAAGGCGCTATAAAACCATCTAATGTTTGGGCCCATTTTAGGATAATATAAGGGCGTTGTTTATTATGAAACGTGAAAAACCGTTTATGATGATCTTGGCACTCTGCTTCCAAAATGCCTACAATGACTTCACAGCCGGATGACTTTAATTTTTTAATACCTTTTCCTGCAACTTTGCTGTGGATATCTTTAGTACCAATGACAACTTTTGCAATCTGGTGGCTAATAATCAAATCGGCACAAGGAGGTGTTTTGCCAAAATGGGAGCAGGGTTCTAAAGTGACGTATAGCGTTGATGCTTTCAAGAGGCTTTGGTCATTCACCGAATTTATGGCATTGACTTCGGCATGAGGGCCACCGTAGGCACTTGTAAATCCTTCACCAATAATACCATTATCATGGACGATAACACATCCTACCATAGGGTTTGGGGCAGTAGTTCCCAACCCGTTTTTGGCAATTTCGATGCATCTCTTTATGTATTTTTCATGTATATTCACGGCCACAAAAATAGGATTTTTAAGTGAGTGACGATAACTATATAATACGGCCGATTACGGAAGATGATAATACTTCTGTAAATCAAATGATTGCATCTGTTTTTATTGAATTAGGGCTTCCTCTCGTAGGAACCGCTTATGCCGATGAAGAGACGAAAAAAATGTTTGAATCCTATCAGGGTGAGAATGAGCTTTATTTGGTTGTCGAAAAGAACAATGAGATCTTTGGAGGAGCAGGTATTAAGCCACTCCGTGATTTTGAATCGGATGTCTGCGAATTGCAAAAAATGTACTTTTCGAATGCCATAAGGGGAAAAGGACTGGGGAGGGAGATGCTCTCAAAATGTTTGGATTCTGCAAAAGCCTTCGGGTTTAAGACCTGTTATTTAGAAACCATTCCTACATTAGAGTCGGCCATTCATTTATACGAATCGGCTGGCTTTACATATATCGATAAGCCTTTGGGAAATACCGGACACTATTCTTGCGAAATTCATATGATTAAATCGCTATGAGATTAAAAGATCTTCAAGCGATCTACCGCAAAGAACTGGAGCTACTCTACGATCGCAATGAGATTGATAGTTTTTTTTATATCATGTCTGACGCTTATTTGAATATGAATCGATTGGCCATGTCATTACAGCCTGATTTTATTATTTCTAAAGATGAAGAATCACTTTTTTACGAAGGATTGTCAAAATTGAAATTAGAGCAGCCCATTCAATATATTTTAGGGAACACCGAATTTTTTGGATTGAAATTTAAAGTGAATGAACACACCTTGATTCCAAGACCAGAGACAGAAGAGTTGGTAGAATTGGTGCTTTCTGAAGTTAAAAATTCACCATTAGAGATCACTAACTTGAAAATTTTGGATATCGGAACAGGCTCTGGTTGCATCGCCATCACCATCGCTAAAAACATACCAAATGCGAAGGTAGTTGCTTTAGACACCTCGCATAATGCGTTATCAGTCGCCAAAGAAAATGCCGAAGTGAACGTAACGAACATTGTATTCGTCGAAAGTGATATTTTAAATCGAGCGGCTTGGGAATCAACTTTTGAGAACCAAAAATTTGACATCATCATTTCAAATCCACCATACGTCCGTCAATTGGAAAAAGCTGACATGAAGAATAATGTTTTAAAGAACGAGCCCCATCTTGCATTGTTTGTAGACGATCACGACCCTTTGGTGTTTTACGATGCCATAACCGATTTTGCATCGACTTATTTAAAACCGGCTGGGCAGTTGTTTTTCGAGATCAATCAGTATTTGGGAAAAGACATGGTTTCACTTTTGAAAAACCATGGATTCCAACAGGTAGAACTAAAGAAAGACCTCAATGGCAATGACCGCATGATAAAAGGCATCAAATAAAATAAGTGGACTAGTTCAACTTAATTATATCGCATCCTCTTTTTTAATTTTAGTCGCATCATTTTTTGGAGATGCACTACTTTTTTGGCTTTTGACGAATTGATTTAGCGTCTTTATCCTTAAATCTTCAAGTTGATATTCACGTGTTTTAAATTCAATAATTTTACGCTCATTAGGCATCATATCAAAATAATTATCGCTAAAACGACCTTTTGAATCCGTGAATAAAAATACGTTTTTCTGTAAGGTTTCACTAGCAAGTTCAATGGTGAAACCAGAGTCTGTTTTAGTGATGGTTTGTTCAATATTGGCCGGTATTAGTGCGAGATCTTTTGGTCTTGAAAAATAAAAATACGAAGTGTTGTTGTTGAAACTTGTTTCTAGAACCACATCATTTGCATTAAATTTTTCCTTCTTTAAGTCCAGAACATATTTTAATTCGGTACTTAAAGATCCTACGCTTGTAGTGTCACACATGGACCAAAGTTCTTCACCTTTAAAATCCATTAAGCGAACCGAAAAAGAGCCACGCTGTGGTTTCATTTCATCATTGATGACATATGTTTTGAGCGTATCATTGGTTATGACCGATGATACCAAAACATTTTTAAATGCTTTTTTAGCTTGAAAATGCAATCCTTTCCAATTACCCAAAAAGTCGATACTCGACCATGACGCTGCAGGCCAACAATCATTTAATTGCCAATATAAGGATCCCATGTTGTATGGTTTAGCTCTTCGATGTGCTTCGATGCCTTTGGTGATGCCATAGGCTTGGAGCGCTTGACTCATGTAGATATAATCCTCAAAATTGGTAGGGATTGGAAAATCTCTCTTCATGTAATCCATAATCAATTCATTGCCACGCTCATGCTTTTGGTGCGCCATAAAGGTTAGTGAATCCATCGCTATGGAATCATTCTCAGAAGCGTATTTAACGGTCTCATAGGTTGGGTATGATTGAAAACCAAATTCGCTCATAAAGCGAGGAACGTTATTTTCGAAATGCTCAAAAGGATAGGCTTCATGCCAAACGAACCAGTCATGGGTGTCACCTTCTATATTGTAGTTGGGATTACCGCGACCAAATTTCGGTGATGTTTCCCAATAGGAGGTACCATCAGTTAATTCTCTAACCGCATCAGGAAGTATATTCTTGAAAAGCTTGATGTAATTATTCCAAATTTCCGCTTGTTGCGCTTTTGACTTTCCATCTTTCCAGTTCCAGTCTTCCCATCCTTCTACATTTTCATTGTTGCCACACCACAGCGCTATCGACGCATGGTTGCGAAGACGCTTCACATTATCGATCGCTTCTTGCTCTACAGTGTCCAAAAAAGCTTTATCGCCAGGATACATGGCGCTGGCAAACATGAAATCTTGCCAAACCATAATGCCTTTTTCGTCACACAACGCATAAAAAATGTCGTTTTCATATAAACCACCTCCCCAAACGCGAACCATGTTCATGTTGGCTTCAACCACATCCGTCAACAATCTGTGATAATCAGAATCAGTTACCTGATTTTGAAGGCTATTTTGCGGAACATAGTTGGCGCCTTTGATATAAATAGGTATATCATTCACATTAAAATAAAATGATTCTCCAATCGAATCTTTTTCTGTAATGAGCTCAATGGTTCTCAAGCCTTTGGAAATATTTTTATAGTCAAGTATGGACCATCCTTTTTTAATTCGAACGGAAATATCATAAAGGTAAGGATCTCCTAGATTGTGTGGCCACCAACGTTTTGGGTTTTCAATGTCAAAGGTGATATCGTGGTGCGTTTTAAGCGAATCCACCAAGACTTTCGTTTTGCTCACTACATCGTCATTCACAAGAATTTCAAAAGTTAATTCATCACTATAGGTAGTTTTAAATTCAATTTGTGCTGTAAGATTTGCCAATTGATCGTCTAGCGAATTCTGTACTATAAAAACATCATCGATCTTTAAGTTGTCCCAGGTGCTCAATGTGATGGGTTTCCAGATACCAGATGTTTTAAGTGTTGGAGCCCAATCCCAACCGTAATGAAATTGTGGTTTCCGGGTATAGATTCGCTGGCCTTCTGGAAGTTGATAATTTAATTTATCAGCCGCTTCATCTTCAAAATAGCTGGCTTTCTTAAAGACGACGTGTAATTTGTTGTTCTGTTTAACGAACGGTTTAATATCGATTTCATAAGATCGAAATGCATTGTTTGTTTCTAGAATTAAGCTATCATTCAAAAAAACAGAGGCATAAGTGTCTAGACCTTCAAAATTCAACGCAATATGCTTTCTCTGAAACGTAGAGTCATCAATCTTAAATTGGGTTTTATATTCCCATTCATTTTCCGCCACCCACTGCACCTTCAGTTCGTTTTGTGCCACAAAAGGATTAGGGATCATGTTATTCTGAATGAGATCAGAATAGACATTGCCCGGCACAGTAGCTTCCTGCCATCTGTTTTCTGCTAAACTTTTAAAGGTCCAATCAGAATCAATAAAAACAGTTTTCGGAGTATGATAACTGGTTTCACAGCTAAAAAAAATACATGTTACTAAAATTAAGAAAAAACTATACTTGTTCATTTAGTTGCTTTATAACGGATTGGATATGCTTTGTATCTGATTGATAGATAGTAGTTTCGTAAAAATTTTTTCACCATTCAATGTAGGTGCTTTGTTCTGCGTTTTATTTATGCAAAGTGATTATTGAGTAGTAAATAGCTTCAAACCAATACACTACACCACTAAAACAATTTGGGAATTGATGCTATTTTGCTTGAAGCAATTCAATTCTTACAAACGCTAGTTTTTTCATAAACTGCTCTGCAAAAATACCTTTTTCCGCGGATGATTGTTAACCTGACGTTAAAATTCTACCTATAATTATATCTATTAGATAGGTGATTGCTTGGTTCGGATTTGTTAAGACGTCAAATGCTGAAGTATACAAGAATTGTAATGAGCGTTAAAGTCTTGGTGGTTTTTTTTGAACATGGATTTTAATAGATGCTTTTTTGATGAAAATACATTAAAAGACAAATTAACATCCTCCTTTTAAGCCATCAAACTTCTTAATAAAAACCTGATAAAAACTAACAGCCAAAACTGCTTGTTGGGCCTCATTTTAGTATATTAGTTGCATTAAATACAAGATAAAAATATCACTTTTTTAGAACGTTTTCTCAATGGATATTCAACAGCAGATAGAAACTTTACGAGACGAATTGCGTGAGCACAATTATAACTATTATGTGTCGGATTCACCGACCATCAGCGATTACGATTTCGATATTAAATTAAAAGCCCTTCAGGAGTTAGAAGAAAAACATCCGGAATATTACAGTGATAATTCACCGAGTCAGCGTGTAGGTGGCCAAATCACTAAAAATTTTGAAACCATAAAACACGATTTTAGAATGTATTCGTTGGATAATTCATATTCTAAAGAGGATTTATTTGATTGGGAAACACGACTGAAAAAAACAATCGATGCCACGATAGCGTACGTCTGTGAACTTAAATATGATGGTGCGTCTATCAGTTTAACTTATGAAAACGGGCAACTGACCCAGGCTTTGACTCGAGGAGACGGCGTACAAGGAGATAATGTAACGGCCAATGTGAAGACTATTCGTTCGGTTCCTTTGCAGATTAAGGGTAATGTTCCAGAAAAATTTGATATTCGAGGCGAAATAGTATTGCCCTTTGAAGGATTCATAAAAATGAATGAAGAGCGCGTTGAAATAGGGGAGGAACCTTATCGAAACCCGCGGAATACGGCATCAGGTAGTTTGAAATTACAGGATAGTGCCGAGGTTGCAAAACGACCTTTAGAATGTCTGCTCTATAATATTACAGGAAATAATTTACCCAATACAACGCAATTCGAAAGTCTCGAAACAGCCAGAACATGGGGCTTTAAGGTGCCCGATGCAGCGATACTAGCTAATTCTATTGAAGAGGTCTTGGAATTTATCGACTATTGGAACGTACACCGACATGATTTGCCTTATGAGACCGATGGTGTCGTTATCAAGGTAAATGATCTCCAGCAACAAGAAGAACTGGGCTATACATCCAAAGCACCTCGTTGGGCGATGGCTTATAAGTTTAAAGCGGAGCAAGTATCGACCCGATTGAACGAAATAACCTATCAAGTGGGGCGGACGGGCGCAATCACGCCAGTCGCCAATTTAGAACCGGTAGAACTTGCAGGGACAACCGTCAAAAGGGCGTCTCTTCATAACGCAGATCAAATTGAAAAACTGGATATAAGGGAAGGTGATGAGGTCTTTGTTGAAAAAGGTGGAGAAATAATACCGAAAATTATTGCTGTTGATTTAAGTAAGAGACCATCCGACTCAAAGCCTACACAGTATATCGAAATATGCCCTGAATGCCAAACAGAATTGATTCGTAACGAAGGTGAGGCGCAGCATTATTGTCCTAATTATAACGGTTGCCCGCCACAAATCATTGGCCGCATTCAACATTTTATTTCTAGAAAGGCTATGGATATAGAGGGTCTGGGAGGTGAGACTGTTGCGCTTTTGGTCAAAGCAGGATTGATTTCCAACTATTCTGATTTGTATGAATTGAAAAAAGAACAAGTCATTCCGCTGGAACGAATGGCCGAAAAAAGTGCCACAAATCTTATTTTGGGAGTTGAAGCCTCAAAAACAATTCCTTTTGAACGTGTACTTTTCGCTCTGGGGATCCGTTATGTCGGAGAAACGGTTGCTAAAAAATTGGCAAGACATTATAAATCCATAGATGATTTACAACGCGCCATTTTAATTGATTTGGTAACCGTTGATGAGATAGGTGTAAGAATTGCAGAGAGTGTGGTTGAATTTTTTGGATCAGAAGAAAATAGAGCAATTGTCAACAGATTGAAAGAATTTGGAGTACAAATGGAAATTTCCTCGGACATATTAGCGAATCAAACCAACAAATTACTAGGGCAATCTTTTGTTGTTTCTGGAGTATTTGAAACGGTATCGCGTAATGATCTAAAAAAATTAATAGAGGATAACGGCGGTAAAGTGTCTAGTTCCATTTCCTCAAAAACCTCATATGTCATTGCTGGTGATCAAATGGGCCCAAGTAAAAGAGCGAAGGCGGAAGATCTCAAAATACCAATAATTAATGAAAATGAATTTATGATTATTATAAAGTAAAATCGTACAGTTATAATGCATTTTATCGATTAAAAGCAATTAAATACGTTTAATTGTAAATAATACCTATATTTGTTACATTGATAAACACTTATTTATGCCACTAACTCGTATTATAAAAGTTACGCTCATTACAATTTGCCTCGTATTTTTAGGATTTGAGTTTCTAAAATTGGAATTTGAGGCTGCTGTTGCCAGAGTGGCACTTTTAGCGCTGTTGACTCTGTTTTATTTTGTTACCATCAAAAGCAAAAACTTGTTTTTTATTCTGTTTTTGTCATGTTTCGGTTTAGCTGAACTTATTGGGTTGTCATCATTTTACTTTGAAATAACCGAAACGTCTTCTGACTTTTTTTATTATTCAATCAATGGCTTGTATATCGCTTCCTATTTATTCCTGATCATACGGGTGGTGAGAGAGATGGATTTCAGTAGTATTATCAAAAGATTTTGGATCTATTTAGTTGTTCTTATAATTTTAGATATTTCATGTGTGTATATTCTGATGGAAACGACAGAAAAACAGATTCCTTCTTTTAAAATATACATGGAAATGCTTTATAATGCGATCATTATGGCTTTATTAACCATTGCCATGATCGATTATATGTCAAGGACCACCTTAAAGTCTATGAATTTTCTACTTGGCGCGGTGTTGATCTTCTTTTCTGAAATCATTCAAATCACCTATTTCTATGTTCTAGATGATCCTATTTTGAAAATCTTGTATTCTTCGTTTTTAATTTTGGCGTTCTTATTCCTATATCTTCAAGCTAATATTCCTCTGGAAGAATGTGAGGAAACATGTCCTCAAGATAGCATCGCTTAAAGATGATGACTCTTATCACTTCAATATCAATATTCAAAAACGTTGAATATGTTCATCGTTTTCAAATTATTTTAAAAAAAGGTTTTTAATAATTTGATTATGTTTTTGCTAAACGTCGTATTTAGTTTTACTTGCTGACGACTGCATATGACATAAAATTTAACAATATAATCGATGAAGTGTAGTTTAATTTCGTTTAAAGTCGATAATTTTCTTATATTTGTAAGACCTACTTATGAACTTTATTATGAAACAAGTCTACGCGCATGTACCTAAAGGTGCATTGATTTTCATCATCTCGGCTCTTATTGTTTGTAATGCTGTTGCCACATACTATGGCAGTGATCTCATTCCTAACATCACCAGAATGATCACGATACTCGTATTGTTGACGGTTTTTTTTATGATTAAGAATCGAATGGCAAACATTTTTCTCGCTATCATCTTATTGTCTTTAATAGGAGACGCCTTTTTCGTATTTAATTTAGGAGAAGTGACAAGTCAGCTCTCAACATTTTTTTATATCGGAAGTTATGGTTTGTTAATGTTTTTGTTGTCAAGTCAACTGAAGCATTTTAAACATGAAGGTTTGGTATCTTGTTATCTGCTTATTTTGTTGTGTTTAAGTACATATTTCCTTTACATCTTTTACGGTGCCATTAAAGAAAGTATCAATAGTGAATCAGCCTTATATTTATCTATAGGTCATGGCATTGCTTTGATGGGGCTTTCACTCTTCGCATTTGCAGCGTATTTGACGCGGGAAACTTCACAATCAATTATGTTCTTAATGATGGTGTTTTGTTTTGTTTTTTCAGATGTGTTAACATATATCTGTGATTTATACGTTTATTATTGGGCGTTCGAATTTATATCTAATATGTTTCATGTTGCCAGCATGGTTATCTTGTTTGCATACGTTTATAATCACAAACCGCAAGAAGAAGGCAAAAAACGACCTATTGGCCATTATGCCATGTCAAATTCAGGAAGCATTATAGCCTAATTAAACGATGATCGATACGCCGTTGGCCGATTTATTTTTATCCAGATCAAAGTAAAAATCAATCTTGCCTAGATGGATGCCATAGCAACCCACTTGGTTAACGAGCATGTCTTTTCCCACCCTGTTTTTTACAATGGTCGGTTTGTCCAAGAACGTATGAGTATGTCCACCAATGATTAAATCGATGTCTTTAGAGGCACTTGCCAATTTCAAATCATCTGGCTTTTGTTCATTCTTGTAACTATAGCCTAGATGGGATAAACAAATGATTAAATCACATTTTTCTTTTGACTTTAAAAGTTCGCTCATATCTTGAGCAATCTCATACGGATCTAGGTATTTTGTTTCTTTATACATGGCCTTATCTACAAGGCCGGTAAGTTGAATTCCCAAGCCGAAAATACCCACCTTGATCCCATCCACATTAAACGTTTTGTAAGGTTTAGCGTGCGTATCCATGACGGTGTTCGAAAAGTCATAATTCGAAGAGATAAATTCAAATTTCGCATGGGGCAATTGAGCATATAAGCCTTCAATGCCGTTATCAAAATCATGGTTTCCTATAGTGGCAGCGTCATAGTTGAGCATGCTCATCAGTTTAAATTCCAATTCGCCGCCGTAATAATTAAAATAGGGAGTTCCTTGGAATATGTCGCCTGCATCCAATAGAAGCGTATTCGGATTTTCTTTTCTGATAGAGGAGATAAGTCCAGCGCGTCTGGCAACGCCACCCATATTGGGGTTTCGTCCATCTTCAGGACCAAAAGCATCAATATGACTATGCACGTCGTTTGTGTGCAAAATCGTAATTTTTTTAGTTGTTCCAGCAAAGGATTGCAGACCAATGCCTCCTAACCCGACTAACGTTGATGCAGCTGCTGTTCGCTGTATAAAATCTCTTCTTTTCATCGTAAGTACTATTTAAGTTTTATAAATCGATCATCTATGACTGGACGAATGGTATCGGTTTTAGAAAGATAATCGATCAAGGCATTTCGAATTTTATAATCCAGTACAAAAGCGGTATCTCGTTTCTTGAAAAAATCCATTCCGTCACCGCCATTCAATAAATAATCATTGGTAAGTACATAATAGGATTTATCAAAGTCGATGGGTTGTCCTTTTAGTTCTGAAGTTTCCAACGAGCCTTCAGCATTCAATTGAATTTTTAACTTTGAAATTGGATGCGCGCGCTTTGCTGCGGTCAAGTAATCTAAAAGTTCCTTTACTTGAGCTCCTTTCAATTTAGTTACGACTACAGCATTTTCAAAAGGCATGACTTCGAAGGCGGTTCTGGTAGTAATGTTGCCTTTGGAAATAATGCCTCTTAAGCCACCATGGTTTAATAGAACAAAATCAATATCAAATCCTGATCGTGCTTTAAATACCGGATTTGACTGATCGTACATTGCATCTGCAACGAAATTTCCCAGTGCAGTGTTAAGGTCCCCATCTGATTTGGTGTAAGTATCAACAGAGTAGGAGATGACGCTGTCTAGATTATTGTTGATATGCTCTCGGTACGGTTTTATAAACGCTTCGATGGCTGGGTCGGTCGGTAACGTATCCGAAATCGTCAGGCGCTTTCCTTCAATTTTATCATAAGTAATTGGTGTTTTGCAGGATGCGAGGGAGAGCAAAGCAAAACACAATGACAACGTCTTTAAATTCATCGTATAACTTATTTGTGATTAGTACAAAATGTAGCGTGTTTTACTACCTTTGTGTAAAACAAATGTAAATGATTTTTAAGGCTTTTAAGGAAAAATCCAATCAAAAACATATCAACAGATTGTTAATTTCCCGAAACGCTTCCAGCAGCAATTCACCCATCGAATCGGTTGGAATTGTACTGAATCTCAAAGAGTTTGGTGATTTAAATGCGTTTCGCTCCTTTATTGCTGAACTAGGGGTTTTACCTCCCAAAACGCAGGTTATCACTTTTGTAGAAGATAATAAAATCACGGATAAATTATGGGATACGTATTTCAGCCCGAGGGATTTTGGGTGGAAAGGTCTCATTAAAAACAGTGATTTACAAAATTTCATAGACACAGATTTTGATGCGTTGATCTGTTATTATAAACAACATAGTGTAGAGTTGAATTTGATTACGGCTTCATCAAAAGCGAAATTCAAGATAGGAATCGCCAATGAACATCTCAAAATGTATGATTTGGTTATTGATATTGCGACCGATCAATTTGAATTATTTAAAACAGAATTAAAAAAATATTTAACCATATTAAAAAAATTAAAATGATAACATTTCTTGGAACGGGCGTTGCTCTGGTAACACCATTTAAATCTGATAAAACTGTCGATCACGATGCTTTGGCAAAGATTGTGGATTATAACATCGTCAATGGTACTGATTATTTGGTGATCAGCGGTACCACAGGCGAAAGTGTTACCATCACAAAAAAGGAAAAGATAGAAATCATTAATACGATCCACGCTGCCAATGGGAGCAGAGTTCCTATG
>JBBSOJ010000086.1:0-11870 GCA_038259855.1 Flavobacteriales bacterium | reverse complement strand
ATTCGTCATATCGTCAACATTCCCAGATGCTGTTATCATAGGATCCTTCAAAAATTAAAAATCAAGATGGAGGCCATTTGGTAAGTTATTTGTAATAACACCATTCCGCAATACAGGATTTGGAGCGTACTACATGGTTCCTAAAACCTCAAATACATCAGGTTTTTTCCGTGGATATTCATTTGTTCTTTTTATAAGATATAATCTGTACTAACAAAATTGGAAGCCTTGCTATCCAGCAGCTTAATGAGGATTGCATTGTTATATTCGTTGTCCTTTGAGGCAACAAAAGTTCTTATTGAGAAAGATCGCAATGCATCGTGTACACTTAAGGTTGCTACTGCAGAGTCTTTTCGACCTGTAAAAGGATACACGTCTGGTCCGCGCTGACATGAACTATTCAAATTAACACGACATACAAGATTAACGAGCGTATCGATGAGTGGCGCGAGCGTTTTGATGTCTTTCCCGAACAGACTCACTTGCTGACCGTAATTTGATTCTGCCATATCGTCTAGAGGCTCGTCGATATTCGTAAATGGAACAATTGGAATTACAGGGCCAAATTGCTCTTCCTGAAATACTCTCATATCTTTGGTTACAGGAAACATAACAGCTGGGAAAATATAGTTTTCCGTTGTCTCTCCCCCCTTTTCATTTAATATTCTGGCACCTTTTGCCAAAGCATCATCTATCAATTCTTGAATATATGCTGGTTTTTCTGGTTCAGGAAGTGGCGTTAATTTAGCACCGTCGTCCCAAGGGTTTCCAAATTTTAAGGCATCCACTTTAGCAGAAAAACGCTTGTTGAATTCCTCTATAATTTCCGTATGAACATAAAGCACTTTTAAGGCTGTGCAACGTTGCCCATTGAATGACGTCGTTCCTGCAATGCATTCATCAATAGTAAGATCTAGATCAGCATCTTTCAAAACAATTCCTGGGTTTTTGGCCTCTAACCCGAGGACTAAACGCAAGCGATTTTTCTTTGGATGCTGATTTTGCAAGGCATTGGCAGATTTGCTGTTACCGATCAGCGCCAGCACATCTATCTTACCTGTTTGCATTATTGGTGTGGCGACGGTACGTCCTCTTCCATAAATAATATTAATGGCCCCTTTCGGGAAACTATTTTGAAATGCTTCCAACAATGGAGACAACAATAAAACGCCGTGTTTTGCTGGTTTGAATATTACGGTATTGCCCATAATCAAAGCAGGAATCAACAGCGCGAAGGTTTCATTTAACGGGTAATTATAAGGCCCTAAACAAAGAACCACACCCAAAGGGCCACGTTTAATGTGGGCATAAACACCGTCATGCTTCTGAAATTTGGCCGCATTTCTATCCAATTGCTTGTAATCTTCAATGGTATCTTCAACATATTCTACAGTACGATCAAACTCTTTTTGTGAGTCTGGCAAATTTTTACCAATTTCCCACATTAGAAGTTTTACAACTTCTTCGCGTTTGGTTTTCATTTGCTTCACAAATTTTTCCATGCAGGCGATTCTGTCCACAACCCTCATGGTTGGCCATAAGCCTTGTCCCTTGTCATATGCACCAAGAGCTGCATCCAGAGCTTCAATCGCTTCATTTTCCCCCAAGGTCGGTATACTTCCCAATAAGGTTGGCTGATACTCTTCTGTTGAGGATATTGTGGAATAAACATCCGACATATCGCCCTTCCATTCTCTTAATTCTCCTGCAACCAAATACTGTTTTTGGTGCGTTAATGATGTTATTTGAAATTCTGCTGGAATGGCCTTGAATGGAGAAGTCATAAAGTCAATTGTTAAGTGAATAAGATATAAAATAAATACGATATATTAAGCTGAATGATTAATAAACATGGGGTTGCTAAACCAAAAACTGAAATAAGTCAGGTTTATCATTTAGATAATCGCCATAAAAATTCCGAAGCTTCATTTTCGTAATCAACGGCGCTAAATCTTCGGCGCATTTCAACTCTAGTCCTACAACAGCGGCACCATTCTCTCGATTTGTTTTCTTGGTATATTCAAAATGAGTAATGTCATCCGTTGGTCCTAAAATGTCGACTACAAACTCACGCAAGGCCCCTGCTCTTTGAGGAAATTTAATTATAAAATAATGTTTTAAGTTGGCGTACAGCAAGGCCCTTTCTTTTATTTCTGGTGTTCTGACGATATCATTATTGCTACCGCTCACGATGCAAATCACGTTTTTGCCTTTTATTTCGTCAGCATACTGTTCCAAAGCGGCAATACTTAAAGCGCCTGCTGGCTCTACAACGATGGCTTCCTTATTATAAAGATCGAGAATTGTTTGGCATATTTTTCCTTCATCAACCACAATCATATCATCGATATTCTGTTGACAAATCGCAAAATTTAAATCACCGACACGTTTTACAGCCGCGCCATCAACAAAGTTCTCAATATGATTCAATTCAGTATTTCTGTTATTTCTCAAGGACACTGACATGGAAGGAGCACCTTTTGGCTCAACACCAATGATTTTCGTGTTTGGAGACAATTCTTTGAAAACGGAAGATAATCCGGCGGACAAACCCCCTCCTCCAACGGGTACAAATACATAATGAATGGGATGTATGGCCTGATCGATGAGCTCCAAACCGACCGTTGCCTGACCTTCAATAACCTTTTCATCATTAAATGGATGAATGAATGTCTTACTCAAACGCTCACATTCAAACATAGCGGCTTTACTGGCATCATCAAAGGTATCACCCAACAAGACGACGTCAATAAAGGCTTCACCAAACATCTTTACTTGCTCAATCTTTTGTGTGGGCGTCGGAGTAGGCATATAGATGGTCCCTTTTATTTGCAATAATTTGCAAGACAGTGCCACACCTTGCGCATGGTTGCCCGCGCTGGCGCAGACAATACCATTTTCTATTTGTGTTGCACTTAATGAGGACATTTTGTTATAGGCCCCTCTTATTTTGTACGATCTCACTTGCTGCAAATCTTCTCGTTTAAAAAAGATATTGGCTTCAAACTGCTTCGAATATTGGATATTCTTGAGCAATGGCGTCACCGCGGCAATACCCTGCAATTTTTCAGCTGCGGCTTCTACAGACGCTAATGTTGGGTAATATGACTTGGTCTTAAATTCCATTAAGCTAATACAGAATCTTCAGCATTGACATCCGTTTTAATAGTTTTCATCGCCGTCATAGCAGCTCTTAAGCGTTTACCAACAGATTCAATTGGGTGGTTTCTAATAGCATCATTAACGGCAATCAATTCTAAATTATCAACGCCATTTTTACTTGAAAAAGATTTGCCAATCACATTGGTATCAACCGATCTCATAAAATCCTTCAATAAAGGTTTGCAGGCATGATCAAAAAGATAACAGCCATATTCGGCCGTATCAGAAATCACACGGTTCATCTCGAATAATTTTTTTCGTGCAATTGTATTGGCGATCAATGGTAATTCATGTAGTGATTCGTAATAAGCTGAATCTTCAATAATCCCCGCACTGACCATCGTTTCAAATGCTAGTTCGACTCCAGATTTTACAAAGGCCACTAACAGTACGCCATGATCAAAATACGCCTGCTCGGAAAGATGATCGGATGTCAACGCTGTTTTCTCGAAGGCCGTTTCACCGGTCGCTGCGCGCCATTTTAATAAGTTAACATCATCATTGGCCCAATCTTCCATCATTGTTTTTGAAAAATGACCCGAAATAATATCATCCATATGCTTTTCAAACAAAGGTTTTAGGATGGTCTTTAACTCTTCGGCCAACGCAAACGCCTTTAATTTTGCAGGATTTGATAGCCGATCCATCATGTTTGTGATGCCACCATGTTTCAGCGCTTCTGTAATCGTTTCCCAACCATACTGTATTAATTTAGCTGCAAATCCTGGCTCTATGCCTTCTGCAACCATTTTATCAAATGATAGGATCGCACCCGTTTGTAGCACACCACATAAAATGGTTTGTTCTCCCATTAAATCACTTTTTACTTCAGCAATAAATGAGGATTGTAACACCCCTGCCTTATCTCCACCAGTGGCCACGGCATATGCTTTAGCCTGTGACCATCCTTTTTGCTCCGGATCATTTTCCGGATGTACCGCGATTAGCGTTGGCACTCCAAAACCCCGTTTGTATTCCTCACGCACCTCGGTGCCTGGGCATTTAGGGGCGACCATGATCACCGTAATGTCTTCCCGTATTTTAGTTCCTTCCTCTACGATATTAAAACCATGTGAATAACTTAACGTAGCTCCTTGTTTCATTAAGGGCATCACAGCTTTTATAACACTAGTATGTTGCTTGTCTGGTGTTAAATTCAAAACCAAATCTGCAGTTGGAATCAGCTCATGGTAAGTCCCCACATGGAAACCATTTGAAGTCGCGTTTTTATAAGAATCCCGCTTTTCATCAATAGCTACCTGTCGCAACGCATATGAAATATCCAAACCAGAATCACGCATATTCAATCCTTGATTCAATCCTTGCGCCCCGCAACCAACAATCACGATTTTTTTTCCTATTAAAGGTTGCACGCCCTCTTCAAATTCTGATGATTCCATGAATCGACATTTCCCCAACTGTTCTAGTTGCTGTCTTAAGGAAAGGGTATTAAAATAATTTGACATTGTTCTATTGTTTTTAGTTGTTAAATGCTTCAAGCATCTTTGATATTTTCATTTCATCTTTCGTCACTGCAATGCGTCCAGACCTTGTAAATTGCATAATTCCGAAGGCTTTCAGTTCTCTATAAAGCAATTCTATTTCATTACTTCTACCCGACTTCTCAAGCACGAAAAACTCTTTATTGACCGTAACAATCCTGGCGTTGCTCTCTTTTATGATATTTTGAATTTGACGTTCATCAAAAAGTAAGTCAGATTTAATTTTGAACAGACACGATTCTTGATAAATTGTATCTTCTTCTTTGTGATAGTAGGCTTTGATGACTTCCACCTGCTTTTCTAATTGACCGATGATTTTTTTGATCTGCACTTCCGTCACCTTCACCAGAATGGTAAACCTTGAAACGCCTTCAATTTCGGAAGCGGAGGTGTTGAGACTCTCAATGTTAATGTGCCTGCGTTGGAATATCGCTGAAATCCGATTCAGCAATCCAATATTATTTTCAGTATAAATTGATACTGTAAATGTTTTTATTTCATCGTCCATAATTATTCTAATCTTATATCTGAAACCGATGCACCAGAAGGAATCATCGGAAATACATTATCTTCTTTTTCAACCCGCACTTCCAAAAAATAAGGTCCCTCACAGTCCATCATGTCCTTGACGGCACTTTTCAGTTCGCTTCGTTTGGTTACCTTTTGAGCATCGATATAGTAGCCTTTGGCTATGGCCACAAAATCAGGATTGGTCATTTCGGTAGATGCGTATCGTTTGTCAAAAAACAGCTGTTGCCATTGCCGCACCATTCCTAAAAACTCATTGTTTAAGACCACGATCTTTACTGGGACTTTCTGCTGAAATATGGTCCCTAATTCCTGTATGGTCATTTGGTAGCCGCCGTCACCGATAATTGCCACGACATCACGTTCTGGAGCCGACATTTTTGCACCAATGGCTGCTGGCAGTGCAAAACCCATCGTTCCTAAACCTCCAGACGTGATATTACTTTTCGTGGTTGTAAATTCGGCATATCTACAGGCAATCATTTGATGTTGCCCTACATCAGAGACAATAGCCGCGTTTCCTTTTGTCTGACTATTGATTTCTTTTAACACTTCACCCATGGTAAGCCCGTCTTTAGTGGGGTGAATATCGTTCTTAATTACTTTTTCGTATTCAATAACATATAAATCCTTAAACTTTTGATGCCACTCCGGATGTGAATTCGGATTTATTAATGGCAATAATTTATTCAGACTTTCTTTGGCATCTCCCAATACCGCAACGTCAGATTTAACGTTTTTATCAATTTCCGCGGGATCAATATCAAAGTGAATAATTTTCGCTTGCTTTGCATAAGACGCCAAGTTCCCCGTGACACGATCATCGAAACGCATTCCGATGGCAATAAGAACGTCGCATTCGTTTGTAAGCATATTTGGCGCATAATTACCATGCATCCCGACCATCCCAATATTAAGCGGATGTGCCGTTGGAATTGCGGAGGCTCCTAAAATGGTCCAAGCCGCAGGAATTCCTGCTTTTTCCACAACTGCGATCAGCTCTTTTTCTGCTTCTGATAAAATAATGCCCTGACCCCAAACGATCAAGGGTTTTTTGGCCGAATTGATAAGTTTTGCAGCAGCCTTTACATCATCCATATCCGTTTCTGGAACAGGATTGTAACTTCTGACTCGCGTACATTTTTCATATGAAAAATCGAATTGCTCAAATTGTGCATCTTTTGTAATATCTATCAAAACAGGTCCTGGCCGCCCACTTTTAGCAATGTAAAAGGCTTTTGCCATGACAGAGGGAATTTCCGATGCCTTTGTAATTTGATGATTCCATTTGGTCACTGGCGTAGAAATGCCCACAATGTCGGTTTCTTGAAAGGCGTCACTGCCTAATAAATGAGAAGCCACTTGGCCCGTGATGCACACCATTGGTGTTGAATCAATTTGAGCATCCGCAATCCCTGTTATTAAATTGGTCGCTCCGGGACCTGAAGTTGCCATGGCCACACCTACCTTCCCTGAAATTCGGGCGTAACCTTGGGCGGCATGTGTTGCGCCTTGCTCATGACGCGTCAATACATGGTGTATTTGATCTCTGTATTTATAAAGTTCGTCGTAAACCGGCATGATTGCCCCACCTGGATAACCGTATAGAATGTCGACTCCTTCTGCCAGCAAACATTTAATAATCGCTTCACTCCCAGAAATACGAATGGTGGTTGGCGCGGTTGATTGTTCTTGTGCTATAGTTTGTGTTTCTTCCATATTAAAATTATTTGGCGTAAAGATTCTCGACTCGACTCGATTGGCAGAGGTTTGTTTTTAGTCACTAAAATTCATCGGTCACACATCCTTTAGATGCAGACGACACTGTTTTGGCATATTTATAAAGTACACCGCGTTTAAATTTAAGCGCTGGTGCTTTCCATTGTTGTTTTCTTATTTGAAGTTCTTCATCAGAAACCTCTAATGTGATGGTGTTGGATTCTGCATCGATGGAAATCATATCGCCATCTTTCACCAAGGCGATTACGCCACCATCCTGTGCTTCTGGCGTGATGTGCCCCACGACAAAACCATGGGTTCCACCTGAAAACCGACCATCTGTGATAAGTGCGACATCATTTCCTAATCCAGCTCCTATAATGGCAGCTGTTGGTTTTAGCATTTCTGGCATTCCTGGACCGCCTTTAGGTCCCTCATATCTGATGACAACCACATCGCCTTTTTCGACTTTACCATCCCTTATACCATCGTTTGCAGCATATTCTCCTTCGAATACTTTAGCCTTTCCTACAAAATTCAGACCTTCTTTACCCGTGATTTTAGCTACGCTACCTTCTGTTGCCAAGTTACCATAAAGCATCCGCAGGTGCCCTGAAATTTTAATTGGTTCTTGGATGGTTCTGATGACTTCTTGACCTTCTTTTAAATCATCCACATCCAATAAATTTTCTGCCATTGTTTTGCCAGTCACAGTCATACAATCACCGTGAAGCAAATCGTTTTTCAACAAATATTTCAAAACCGCGGGAATCCCACCTACGTCGTGAACATCTTCCATGAGGTATTTGCCACTAGGCTTTAAATCCGCCAGAAAAGGTGTATTGTCGCTAATCTTTTGAAAATCAGCAAGTGTAAATTCAATTTGAGCGGCACGCGCAATCGCTAAAAAATGCAATACCGCGTTGGTTGATCCACCTAAAATAGTGACCAATCGTACGGCATTTTCCAAGGATTTTCGTGTGATAATGTCAGAAGGCTTAATGTCTTTTTCCAATAACAACCGCATCGCTTCGCCAGCTTTTATCGATTCAACTTTTTTTGCATCACTCAAAGCAGGATTTGATGAATTAAAAGGGAGTGTCATTCCCAACGCCTCAATAGCTGAAGCCATCGTATTGGCGGTATACATACCACCGCAGGCGCCGGCTCCTGGACAGGCTTTTTCAACAATGTGTTGATACTCTGTTTCGGACATTGTACCCGATACTTTGCTCCCCCATGCTTCAAACGCCGAAACGACATCTAATTTTTTGCCATTGTGGCACCCCGAATCGATTGTTCCACCATAGACTAAAATACTAGGTCGATCTAATCGAATCATGGCCATCAAAGCACCGGGCATATTCTTATCACAGCCCACAACCGTAATGAGACCGTCATAGCTCATTGCCTGTACCACCGTTTCCATAGAATCGGCAATAATATCGCGAGACGGCAACGAATATCGCATGCCTGGCGTGCCCATCGAAATGCCGTCACTCACCCCAATCGTATTAAATATCAACCCAATAATATCTTCGTTTTTGGTACCTTCCTTTGCTAATTTTGCCAAATCATTCAAATGCATATTACAAGGATTACCTTCGTAGCCTGTGCTTGCAATACCAATCATTGGTTTAAAGAAATCCTCGGTGGTCAATCCTATGGCGTGCAACATGGCTTGGGCAGCAGGCTGTGTTGGATCTTGAGTGACTGTTTTACTGTATTTATTTAAATTCCCCATGCTGTTCTAAAAAACTTTTTTGATCAAATTAAAGTCCTATGATCTTGATGCATAACATCAAATAAGATTGAAAGATCACTAGGTTTCATTTGAAGCCACCAAATTAATAGAACGATAGTTAATAAAGCTCACTCTTGAAGACATCAGACTAAAGTCACAGTGTAATTTAATAAGTTAGAATGTTGATTTTCAATAATTTGAATCCAATGTTATACGATGTTCAAAAGAACGTATAATTCAAACAAAAAGACTGATTTTCAAAAGATTCAGGCTTTGTGATATAATACATGTCTTGAATTTGAATTATAGACCGCTGTTTGTAGAATCACACTCTCGGCAAATCACTATCATCCTTTAAAGGTAAATTGGAACTGCCCATTAAGTATGCATCTAAATAATGAGCTGCCTGACGCCCCTCTGAAATAGCCCAAACGATCAACGACTGTCCACGACGCATGTCGCCTGCAGCAAAAATACCAGGAACATTGGTTGCATAATCTTTAGTGGTTGCTTTGATGTTTGTTCTAAAATCCATCTCCAAACCAAATTGTTCTGCAAGCGTCTTTTCAGCACCTGTAAAACCAAGTGCCAAGAGGACCAGATCGCAATCCCACAGTTTTTCGGTATGTGGTTGCTCTATCAACTCCGGACGCTCGCCTTCTTTAAAAAGCCATTCTACCTCAACGGTTTTAAGTCCGATAAGGTGTCCGTTTTTGTCACCTAGAAATTCTTTTGTAGAAATACTAAAAAACCGTTCAACGCCTTCCTTGTGAGATGAGGTTGTTTTTAAACGCATTGGCCAATATGGCCAAGGCTGATGAGCAGGACGACCTTCGGTTGGTTTTGTCAAGATCTCAAAATTAGTGACGGATGCCGCCTCATGCCGATTGCTGGTGCCTATACAATCCGAGCCTGTATCGCCACCTCCGATCACAATGACTTTTTTCCCTTTTGCTGATAAGACCTCACTAAAATCAATCAATCCGTCAACATATTGATTGTTCAATTTTAAAAAGTCCATAGCCTGATGTACACCTTTAAGATGATTTCCTTTGATGGGAATGTTTCGCTTTACGGTCGCTCCACCACACAATAGCACGGCATCAAACTCTGCTTTAATGGTTTCGACACTGACTGTATCACCCACATGAGCATCCGTTTTAAAGATTATACCTTCCTCTTTTAAAACCTCCAAACGACGATCGATAATGTGTTTTTCCATCTTAAAATCGGGAATGCCATATCGTAACAATCCTCCAATTTTTGAATCTCTTTCAAACACTGTAACTTCATGACCCGCTCTATTCAATTGCTGGGCAGCTGACAAGCCCGCAGGTCCGGAACCAATGACGGCTACTTTTTTTCCGGTGCGCAATGTTGGGGGCTGTGCTGTAATCCATCCCTCCTTAAACGCAATTTCCACAATATTTTTTTCAATGTTTTCAATCGTAACAGGGTCTTCATTTATCCCGAGCACACACGCTTCTTCGCATGGTGCAGGACACAATCTTCCTGTAAATTCAGGGAAATTATTGGTGGCATGCAGAATTTTTGCAGCTTCCTTCCACCGACCTTTATAGACTTTATCGTTAAAATCTGGAATTAAATTCCCTAAAGGACAGCCACTATGACAAAAAGGTATGCCACAGTCCATACACCGAGCGCCTTGATCTTTGAGCTTCTTTTCTTCTAATGGAATTGTAAATTCTTTATAATTCTGAAGCCGTTTTTCAACCTTAAGGTAAGATTCGTCAACACGTTCATATTCTAAAAATCCTGTTATCTTTCCCATAGTTCTATTGCTTTATAAGGTTTTCCTGCTCTAATCGTATTAAGGCTTGTTTGTATTCTTCTGGAAGTACTTTGATAAATTTAGGCAGTTGTTTTTGCCATGTTTCGAGAATCCTCTGTGCCATTGGACTCAAAGACGCGTTGTAATGACTCTCAACTAAATGCTTTAATTCTAAAACATCGTCCTGTTGAACGACGGGTTCTAAATTCAATCCTTCCATATTGCAATTTTTTTCGAATGTTCCATTGACATCGTAGATATAAGCGATACCGCCACTCATCCCTGCACCAAAATTGCGTCCAACTTCTCCTAATATGACGGCGCGTCCTCCTGTCATATATTCACATCCATGATCCCCAATGCCTTCCACCACAGCATGGGCCCCAGAATTCCGAACACAGAAACGTTCACCGGCTTTACCGTTTATATAAGCTTCTCCCGAAGTAGCGCCATAAAAAGCAACATTCCCAATAATGATATTGTCTTCTGGAATTAAGGTCGACGTATCTGGCACCTTTACTACCAGTTTGGCACCAGAAAGCCCTTTACCCAAATAATCATTGGCATTACCGTTGATAATCAATGTCAATCCTCTAGTTGCAAAAGCCCCAAAACTTTGTCCGGCAGACCCTGTAAAGTTTATTTTTAAGGTATTCTCTGGTAATCCCTGTGCACCATAAATCTTGGAAATTTCATTGCTTAAAATGGCTCCAAAAGCACGATCGCGGTTTGTGATTTTCGATTCCAACACCGTTTTTTCTTTTCGAAACAATGCTGGATGGGCTTGACGAATAATCTTAAAATCCAAGGCTTTTTCCAAATCATGATCTTGCTTTTCTGTATTGAACAGCTTTGTGCCTTCAGGAACTATCACTTGGTGCAAAATAGGCGATAAATCGAGTCCATTGGATTTATAAAAATCAATGGTCTTATTTCGGTTTAGTTTCTGAACCTGACCCACCATGTCGTCAACCGTCCTAAAGCCCAATTCCGCCATGATTTCACGGAGCTCTTGAGCAACGAAGTACATAAAGTTGACAACGTGCTCTGGTTTGCCTTTGAATTTTTTACGGAGTTCAGGATTTTGGGTAGCAATACCGACCGGACAGGTGTTTAGATGGCAAACGCGCATCATAATGCATCCGGAAGCCACCAATGGTGCGGTCGCAAAACCGAATTCCTCGGCACCCAATAAACAGGCGATGGCCACATCACGACCCGTTTTCATTTGGCCATCACACTCCAAAACGACACGGTTCCTTAAATTATTCATCACCAGTGTCTGTTGTGCTTCCGCCAAGCCCAATTCCCAAGGAAGTCCGGCATGTTTCAAGGAGGTTAAAGGTGTGGCTCCCGTACCACCATCATGGCCAGAAATTAAAATAACATCCCCTTTTGCCTTGGCAACACCCGCTGCCACGGT
>JBBSOJ010000085.1:0-11915 GCA_038259855.1 Flavobacteriales bacterium | reverse complement strand
CATTTCTATTTGCTCCAATACAGAATGACCTATACCAATGATACAAGCGAGTAAAAGCATATGAAAGTAACTGAACATATCGAAAATTCAAAAGGGACAACGCAATTTAGTTTTGAGATTCTGCCCCCTTTAAAAGGGCAACACATTAAATCAATTTTTGACAATATTGATCCGTTGATGGAATTTAAGCCGCCATTTATAGACGTGACATATCATAGAGAGGAATACGTTTTTAAAGAGCAAGAGAATGGACTTTTAAAACGACAGATTGTTAAAAAACGTCCAGGGACGGTGGGGATTTGTGCCGCCATTCAAAATAAATATAAAGTGGATGCTATACCTCATATTTTGTGCGGTGGTTTCACCAAGGAGGATACCGAAAACTTTCTGATTGATCTAGATTTTTTGGGGATACAGAATGTTGTGGCGCTACGGGGTGATGCTGTTAAAAATGAAACATATTTCCGACCGGAGAAAGAAGGACATTCCTATGCGTCAGATTTAGTGAAGCAGATTCAGTCTATGAATCAAGGTCACTATCTAGATCATGAATTGGAGAACTCATCTAAAACGGATTTTTGCGTGGGGGTTGCTGCCTATCCAGAAAAACATATGGAAGCGCCAAGTCTCGATAGTGACATTCATTTTTTGAAGAAAAAAATCAAAAATGGCGCAGAATATATCGTTACCCAGATGTTTTTTGATAATGAAAAATTTTTTGAATTTGTAAAAAAGTGTCGGCATGAAGGCATTACCGTTCCAATTATCCCTGGTTTGAAACCTATTGCGACCAAAAAACAATTGAACATGTTACCATTGCGATTTCATGTTGATTTGCCTGAAGCATTAATTTTAGAAATCATAAAATGCAAGGATAACGTTCAAGTTAAGGAAGTTGGTGTTGAGTGGTGTATTCAACAATCCAAAGAACTGCAACAGGCTGGAATTCCTGTTTTACACTATTACTCCATGGGAAAAAGTGAAAATATACAGACCATTGCTTCAAAGGTTTTTTAAACGATTCCAATCGCAGTAATCAGCCAAAAACCAAATCATAATTTAGTTCGTTTATAGGCATTCGATCTTATGTCGATAATTAGAGAAAAGTTAATTATTCGTCTATTTTTGCTGAATTAAGTCCGATACATGAAAAAATACGCTTGCCTACTTTTTATTTTGATAACCTTCAGGCTGTTCGCGCAAGACGGCACACCATCCTTCGAGTTAGATGCGAGTTTTTTTTACGGAACCATTCTAGAACATAATCCTGATATAGCGCACTTAATCACCGAGCATCCTTCTGGTTTTATGTTAAGTTACAATAAAAAGACCTACGGTTTAAAAGACTGGGAAAGTCGCTATAACTATCCCGATTGGGGATTTTCATATATCTATCAAGATATGAAAAATCAATATCTGGGAGAAAATCATGGTGTTTATGGGCACTATAATTTCTATTTTCTAAAACGGAATATGATGTTTCGTATTGGCCAAGGTTTGGCATATACCTCAAGCCCTTATGATAAAAATGACAATTACCTTAACAATGCGTACGGTTCTAAATTTTTAAGTACCACCTACGTGATGCTCAATTATAAGAAGGAAAATATCTTTGACGGCTTTGGCTTGCAGGCAGGTATATCCATCATTCATTATTCCAATGCCAATTTTAAGGCGCCTAACAGTTCCACCAACACGTTTGCTTTTAATATTGGCGCCAACTATATGCTAGACCATGAAAACCAGCCCGATTATATAGAGTCGACTGAAGATAAAAAATTTACAGAGCCCATAAAGTACAACGTTGCGTTTAGAACAGGAATCAACGAAAGTGATATTATCGATACCGGACGGTTCCCTTTTTATATCGTGTCTGCGTATGCCGACAAGCGTATTAATCGTAAAAGTGCTATCCAAGCCGGAACCGATGTCTTCTTTTCTAAATTTTTAGAAGAATTGATTTACTATTATTCAGTGGCTTTTCCTGAATTTGATGTCAATGGGGACGAGGATTGGAAACGTATAGGCGTTTTTGTCGGTCATGAGTTGTTCATCAATAAAATGTCGTTCGAAACCCAAGTGGGCTATTATGTGTATTATCCATACGATTTTGAGGGTCGAATTTATAACAGAATCGGGTTGAAGCGGTATTTTGGAGAGAAGGTGTTTGCAGCAATAACCTTAAAATCTCATGGGGCAAAGGCCGAAGGCGTTGAATTTGGAATTGGTGTAAGATTATGAAAAAACTACTTCTCATCGTATTGTCGTGTACATTGCTAGCTTGTAACGGCGATAAAGTACCGGATTGTTTTCAAAATTCAGGAGACATCATACAGCAGGAATTTATCGTAAGTGACTTTGAGCAGATCACTGTTTTTCCACGTATCGAACTCATCATTACCGATGGTCCCGTCACTAGTGTGGTTGTGGAAACGGGAGAGTTTTTAATGAATGACATCGAAGTGAGCATTGAAAACAGCCGATTGATTTTGAAAAACGAAAATGGGTGTAATCTTACAAGAGATTACGGGATTACAAAAGTTTTTGTGACAGCGCCAAATATTACGGAAATTCGGAATAGTTCTGGCTTGGCCATGAGAAGCAATGGTGTTTTGACCTACCCTTCACTAACGCTAATTTCTGAAGATTTTGAAGAAGAAGATACCTTCCATACGGATGGTGATTTTAACATTCAGGTGGATTCTGAATCTTTGGAAGTCGTAACAAATAATCTATCCAATATATTTGTAAGCGGAGCGGTTGACAATTTAACCATTGGTTTCTTTTCGGGAGATGGTCGTTTTGAGGGAGCGAATTTACTGGCGCAGAACATCACAATTTTTCAAAGAAGCAGTAATGATATGATTTTGAATCCACAGCTGGCTATTTCTGGAGAAATACGCAGCACAGGTGATGTTATTTTGGTTAATGAGCCGCCTGTAGTTAATGTCGAAGCATTTTACACGGGTCGGTTGATCTTTCAATAATTCAGAGGATAGATAATACACCCCAATGTCAATAATCAAAATGATTTGATGGTTGTCAAATTGCATATAACCGACAGTTATTTTAACTAGTCAATTCCCTAAACAAGCTTTCTAAATTCATGTTTTTTTGATTTAGTTGAAGAATCTTCAATTCATTGTCATGGGCAAAATCAAATACCATGGCACGCATATCCTGTTTGGTAGAAAAGGTCAGTTCATACACAAAGTCATGCGTATTTTTTACGCTTGATACATACTCCAATCGGCCAAGCAAGACATCTTCTACCCTATAATCAAACTCCACTTCAATAATTTGCGCTTGATCAGCTTTAAGATCATTCAACTTTTTATCGGCAACGATGGTACCTTTATTGATGATGATCACCCGATCGCACATAGCTTCAACTTCCTGCATAATATGTGTGGAAAGAAACACGGTTTTTTCTTGACCAACACTTTTTATAAGATGCCTGATCTCTACCAATTGATTTGGATCCAAACCGGTGGTCGGTTCGTCTAATATCAAGACTTCCGGATTGTGGAGTAGGGCATTGGCAAGACCAACTCGCTGGCGATAGCCTTTGGATAATTGTCCTATTTTTTTATGCGATTCTACAGTTAAGCCAGTCATTGCAATGACTTCCTCAATTCGCCCTTTAGAAACCTTATACACATCCGCGTTGAATTTCAGGTATTCTTTAACGTACATGTCCAGATACAACGGATTGTGTTCTGGTAAATATCCTACGTGTTTCTGAACATTAAGAGCATTTTTTTGGACATCAAAACCATTGACTTTTGCCGAGCCTTCCGAGGCAGCAATATAGGTTGTCAAGATTTTCATCATTGTCGATTTTCCTGCGCCATTAGGACCTAAAAAACCGACAATTTCACCTCTGTTAATTTTGAACGAAATATGATTTAAGGCTTTTTGGTCACCATACACTTTTGATAAATTTTCAACTTCAATAGACATAATTTAAAATATGTTGGTGGATACCGTTTAAGAATTTCAAAAATAAGCATTAATTAGCATCTCGACTTGTAGCGAAATCGTAATAGTTTCAAAAGATTCAAAATATATTTTATTTTATGGTTTTATTAGTTACTTTAGCTATTCAATAATGAAAACACAGAATTTCACATATCAGAATTGGTTCTATTTCTTTTTTAGCAAAAGGATCGAGACGCCGTATGTGTAATTTATAAAGCATAAATTTTAACATGAGTCTCGATGAAAATCGGGACTTTTTTATTTTTAATTTAATAGTAGTGGATTTTAGGATTGCAAAAGTGAAAGCAGGCCTTTTTTAAAGTATTTGATCGCGAATACAAATCAGAAAGTCTGTTACAAACAATGAACACTATAAATATAAAAATTGATACGTAAAGTTGCCATACAAGGAGTTGAAGGATCCTTCCATCACATTGTCTCAAAAGCCTATTTTGAGCAGACTGTTGACATCATCGAATGCATGACATTTGACAGTGCTGTAGAATCGCTTTTGAATGCTGAATGCGACGCGGTGGTCATGGCGCTTGAAAATTCGATTGTAGGCAGTATTATTCCAAATTATGCGCTCATTGACAGACATGAATTGCACATCGTTGGTGAGCATTATCTAGATATTCAACATCATTTGATGGCGCTTCCAAATCAAAATATTGAAGACATTACAGAAGTGTATTCACATCCAATGGCCTTGTTGCAGTGTAAAGAATTTTTTAAGACACAGCCCCACATCAAGCTGATAGAAGATAAAGATACTGCAGAAGTGGCTCGGCGCATTGAACAACAATCCCTTTTGAAAACGGCTGCCATTGCCAGTCGTATGGCGTCCGAATTATTTAATTTAAATATTATTTCTGAAAGCATACAAACGATCAAACACAACGAAACGCGTTTTGTCATAGTTAAAAACTTAAATTCCGAAGGATCTAAAAACGACATCACCAAAGCATCCTTAAAATTTGAGTTGGAGCATAAGCGAGGTAGTTTAGCAACGGTACTGAACGTTTTGAGTGATTGCAAATTGAATTTAACCAAAATACAATCCTTACCCAAAATTGAAACACCTTGGAAATATGCTTTTTTTGTAGATGTGACGTTCGATGTGTATAAAGATTTTGAAAAGGCAAAATCGATCATTCAATTAATGGCACAAAACTTTAAAATTTTAGGGGAATATAAAAATGCAAGATCATGATTGAACCAGCTAAACGATTAGATAATGTCGAAGAATACTATTTCTCTAGAAAACTGAAGGAAGTCAGTATCCTAAAAGCACATGGAAAACCGATCATCAATTTAGGCATCGGTAGCCCTGATTTGGCGCCTTCCCAAAAGGTGATAGATAGTTTAACGACGAGTTTGCAGGATGCTGCGGCTCACAAATACCAGAGCTATCAAGGTATCCCTGAATTGAGAGAAGCCATGGCATCTTTTTATAAAGAAAAGTTTGGGGTATCCTTGAGCCCAACTACAGAGATCCTTCCTTTAATGGGCAGTAAGGAGGGCATCATGCATATATCGATGGCCTTTTTAAATGAAGGCGACCATGTTTTGATTCCAAATCCGGGGTATCCCACCTACGCGTCAGTGACTAAACTTTTAAATGCAAAACCGATTTATTATGAGCTATCAGAAACCAATGATTGGCTTCCAAATCTGTATGCATTGGAAAAGAAGAAAAACTTAAGTAAGGTAAAACTGATGTGGATAAATTATCCGCACATGCCCACAGGTGCCAAAGCATCCAATAAAGCGTTTGAAGACATCATCGCTTTTGCCAAACGACATAAGATTTTGGTCATCAATGACAATCCTTACAGTTTTGTATTGAATGATTTTCCTCGAAGTATTTTCAAATATTCAGATGCGAGAGACTATTGTTTGGAATTGAATTCCTTGAGTAAAACATTCAACATGTCTGGATGGCGCGTGGGAATGGTCATTGGTAAATATGAACATATTGAGGCCATCTTAAAAGTAAAAAGCAACATGGATTCCGGAATGTTTTATGGCATTCAGAAGGGAGCCATCGAAGCACTGAAAACTTCCGAATTGTGGTATAAAAGCATGAACAATGTGTACGAAAAAAGGCGTAAAATGGCTTGGAAACTGGCAGAGGCTTTAGGCTGTACATTTGATAAAAACACCGCAGGCATGTTCGTTTGGGCAAAATTGCCTGCATCAACAGATTCTGTGACATTTATTGATGCGCTCCTCAAAGAGAATTCTATTTTCGTAGCACCAGGGACAATTTTTGGAACAAGAGGTGAAGGATTCATTCGCATATCACTTTGCGCAACCATCGAGGATTTTAAGGAAGCAATTGATAGAGTGAGCTAAATTTGAAGTTAGAAAAACATGGATAAAATTTTTGTCATAGGCGTTGGGTTGATCGGGGGTAGTTTTGCTTTTGATATCAAAAAACTACTTCCAAAAACAACTATTTATGGCGTTGATCATAACGATGCTCATTTAGATGAGGCTATTGATCTCAATTTGATTGATGCAAAAGCCAGTTATGACGATTTAAAAAGTGCAGATTTGGTGATTCTTTCCATACCCGTGGATGCTGCCGTAATAGAGATTCCAAAAATTCTGGAAGCCATTCATGAAAACACCTTGGTTATGGATGTTGGTTCAACGAAATCGCCCATCTGTAAAGCCATTGAACATCATCCAAGACGGCGGAATTTTTTAGCGACACATCCCATCGCGGGAACTGAATTTTCGGGTCCAAGAGCGGCGATTCATGATCTTTACAAAAACAAGACAAGCATCATTTGTGAAGTAGAGAAGACGGCATTCAAATTACAAGAAAAGGCCTTAAAGCTATTTACCGATATTGGCATGCGCATTCGCTATATGAACCCAGAGGCTCATGACAAGCATATTGCCTACGTATCTCACTTATCTCACATTAGCGCTTTTATGTTAGGAAAAACGGTGATTGAAAAAGAAAAGAACGAGCGCGATATTTTTGATATGGCTGGCAGCGGATTTGAAAGCACAGTGAGATTGGCTAAAAGTTCACCTGCCATGTGGACACCGATTTTCAAACAAAATAAGGAGAATGTCATTGAGACTTTGGAAGAGTATATTAACAACCTTACCCATTTTAAGGAAATGATGAAAACAGATGATTTTGATGCCATTTTCAATGAAATGGAAAATACAAATCATATTAAAGAGATATTAAAAGGAATGAAATAATGAGAAAGTTCCAAAGTTCAGGCATCAAATTCCAAAAATCTGGAAGTGAAAATTTGAGGCTTGGATTTTGAAATTTTATAAATTGAAATTTACAAGAGTTATGGAAAACAAGAAAGAATTAAGAGGATGGTTGGATAAATTTGGATTGGACCATCCACTCGTGATTGCGGGCCCTTGCAGCGCCGAAACAGAAGCGCAGGTTTTAAAGATCGCACATCAATTAAAAGACAGCGATGCGACCGTATTGAGAGCTGGCATCTGGAAACCAAGAACACGACCAGGAAACTTTGAAGGCGTCGGCGCTTTGGGCCTCAAGTGGCTTCAAAAAGCAAAAGAAGAAACTGGGATGATGACCACCACTGAAGTTGCCAATGCCAACCACGTTGATCTTGCCTTAAAGCACGATGTAGACATCCTATGGATTGGAGCACGTACCACTGTAAGTCCGTTTATAGTTCAAGAAATTGCAGATGCTTTAAAAGGGACCGATAAGACCGTGTTGATCAAAAACCCTGTAAATCCTGATTTGTCACTGTGGCTTGGTGCTGTTGAACGTTTTTACACAGCAGACGTTAAAAATCTGGGTGTCATACATAGAGGCTTTTCGACGTATGAAAAAACACGTTACAGAAATAATCCGGAATGGCAGATTGCAATTGATCTTCAGAATCGTTTTCCAGATTTACCCTTGATTTTAGATCCATCGCATATTGCTGGTAGAAGAGATATCTTATTTGAATTGTGCCAGACAGCATTGGATTTAAACTACGATGGATTGATGGTTGAAACCCATCACGACCCAGACAATGCGTGGAGTGATGCCGAGCAGCAAATTACACCAGATACCTTGATTCAATTCACAAAGGATTTGAAAATAAGAAAAACAACAGATGATGCTGCCGAGTTTAAAAACAAGTTGAGTACCATGCGTACCCAAATAGATGTTATTGACCACCAGTTGATTGAGACTATGGGTAAACGCATGAAAATAGCCGATGAGATTGGAGCCTTGAAGCGATCCAAAAATGTTGCGGTTCTGCAAACAAAACGTTGGAATGAGATTTTAGGAAAAATGATTCTTCAAGGAGAAGAAAAAAACCTGAGTGAAGAATTTATTTTGAGGGTGTTCAAAGCAATTCATCAAGAATCTATTAATCATCAAGAGAAAATCATTAACAGTTAATTCATTGCATTTCTTTTTTAGTGATTATTTTGTATACTTGCGATTGTAAAAACCTAATTAAACAATCAGAAGTATGAAAAAAATTTTATTTTTAGTTGCAATGGCAATCGTTTCGACGGTCAATGCGCAAACCGATCAAATCTTCAAACATAGTGGAGAGGAAGTCAAAGGAACCGTATTGAGGCTCGAAGAGTACACGGTCGTTTTTACGTATGAAAACGAAACAGCAGAAAATACCATCGGTAAGTACGCTGTTGAAAAAATCGTCTATGGCTCAAGTGGACGTGTAGAAGAAGTTACGGAGAAAATTGATATCAGTGGTAAGGATGGCTGGGAAAATGTCGTGATTTTGGAAGATAAAAGTTACATTTCCGGTCTTAAAAAGGGTGGTGAAGTAAGAGGAAAAACTGGCTTGATCAATTTTCAAACTGGTAATACAGGTGATAAAAAGGCTGAAAAGAAATTAAAAATGGCAGCGGTAGAGCAAGAATGTCCCTTTATCTTGATGACATCAGACAAAACGACTGTTGGTGCAAATTCCAACGCGTTGGGAGGTTCTCAAGCTATCAAAAAAGGAATTACTTACAAATATTAACACATTTGATGTGTTATGTAAAGGTCGCTCATGAGCGACCTTTTTTATTAGCTTCTTCGAGGTTGATTTTTGCGTACAGAAAACACGCAGCCGTAGGGATTTATAAAAAAGATATGATATTTTTGTTCCATGGAAGGGATTGTATATAAATCAACAGGAAGTTGGTACACCGTAAAAACGACATCGGGAGCGGTCTATGAGTGTCGTATCAAAGGTAAATTTCGATTAAAAGGAATTAAAAGCACCAACCCAATCGCTGTTGGAGACCGTGTTAAATTTGAACTGGAGACGACCAACGATACTACCACAGGAATTATTGATACCATTTATGATCGGAAAAATTATATCATACGAAAGTCGGTCAACCTTTCTAAGCAAACCCACATCATCGCTTCCAATATCGATCAGGTATTTTTATTGATAACTATCAACAATCCACCCACGTTGACCTCTTTTATTGATCGATTTTTGGTGACGACCCAAGCGTATTCCATCAAAACGGTACTCTTGTTCAATAAGATTGATGTCTATGACGATGATACGTTGTTGGAAGTAAAATTGTTGGCCCAGTTGTATCGGAAAATAGGTTATGAATGTATCGGTATATCAGCGGAGACAGGGAAAAATGTCGATAAGGTCAAGGCCATGATGATTGATAAAGTAAGCATGTTTGCGGGTCATTCTGGTGTCGGAAAATCAACTTTGGTCAATGCCATAGAACCAAATCTAGACTTAAAAACTAAAGCAATCTCATTGCAACATAGTCAAGGTCAACATACCACTACATTTGCGGAAATGTTCGAATTGAGCTTCGGTGCAAAAATCATTGATACCCCAGGTATTAAGGGTTTTGGCATTGTTGATATGGAAAAAGAGGAAATTGGTGACTATTTTCCTGAATTTTTTGCGTTGAAACAAGAGTGTAAATTCAATAATTGTTTACATGTCGAAGAGCCAAAGTGTGCTGTGAAGGAGGCGTTGGAAGCCGATGAAGTTGCTTATTCGCGCTATCGAAGTTACGTTCAGATGCTTGATGGTGATGATGAACATTACCGTACCGAAGAATGGATGAATTAAATTATGAATGTGAGAATATCATCGATACATAATTGGTATGAAAGTGGTAATCCAGAAAGTTTCTAAAGCAAGCGTTACCATTGAAGGCCGCATTGAAGCAGCTATCGGAACAGGTTTAGTGGTGCTAGTGGGGATCATGGATGAGGATACCAAGGAAGATATTTCGTGGCTTTCAAATAAATTATGTCATCTTCGAATTTTTGAAGATCAAGACAATGTATTGAATAAATCTGTTAAGGATCTGGATGGTGACCTGTTGGTTGTTAGTCAATTTACGTTATTCGCCAGCACCAAAAAGGGCCATCGACCAAGTTACAGTAAGGCAGCAAAACCAGACACGGCTATCCCAATTTACAACGCGTTCTTAACCCAGTTGAAACTGGATTTGGGCAAAAACATTTCTTCCGGCATTTTTGGTGCCAATATGAAAGTTGAACTTATCAACGACGGTCCAGTAACCATCATCATCGATACAAAACATAAAGATTAGGTATTAAAAACACTAAAATGATAGATTTTTGATAAAAATTTATATTTTAGCAAACCAATCTTTAACAAATGTTAACAAAACTATTCCTACTTTTTGTTTCTTTATTATGTACAATATCATCATTTTCACAAGATGAACATTTGTATAAAACTTCTACAATTCCTGATGGATTAAGCTCAAACGCCAACGCAATCGTACGCTTGAAAGAACTCAATGCCACCATCGATTCTCAAGATAAAGTGACCTTTGTGATGAAAAGAATCATCACTGTTCTGAATGAGTATGGTAATAGCTATGTGGGTGCTTATGCTGGATATGACAAGACCAGAAAAATAAAAAAAATTCAGGCTACGGTTTTTGACCAACATGGCAATCAACTAAAAAAAATAAAGCGAGGAGACTTTATCGACCACAGTGCGGTTGACGGCGGTACACTTTATAGCGATTCTCGCGTGCTGTATTTATCGTATATCCCCATTCAATATCCCTACACGGTTGAGTTTTTATG
This sequence comes from Flavobacteriales bacterium, assembly GCA_038259855.1. Taxonomy (GTDB): domain Bacteria; phylum Bacteroidota; class Bacteroidia; order Flavobacteriales; family Flavobacteriaceae; genus JBPOFM01. Next base: position 853 of record JBBSOJ010000085.1, on the reverse strand, counting down.
TGAAATGGAAACCGAAAACACAGCATTTATTCCGTCCTGGAAGCCGATTGAAGGTTACTTCTTGGCTATTGAACAAAGTAAGTTTCAGATAGTAGATAATGCCTATTTAGGCTTGCGTTTTAAAGAACGAAATTTTGGCGACTATCCTATAAAATCATCAAAAACCAATCGAGAACTGTCTTATACGTTATCCAATGTCAAAGGAATAAAGCCTGAAGAATTGGGACCCAGTCTTAAAAGTTTTGCACCAAGTGTGATGTGCGCTACCAATAAATTCCATTACTCCGGTGTTGATGGAAATGCCTCCAATTGGAAAGAGTTTGGTGATTGGATGCATAACGCCCTGTTGAAGGGTCGCGATGAAGTGTCTCAAAAAACAAAGGACGATATTATAGCATTGACTCAAGGCATTGAGGACCCGATGGAGCGGGCACGTCTTGTATACAATTACGTTCAGAATACAACCAGATACATAAGTGTGCAAGTTGGTATTGGTGGCATACAACCCATAGATGCCTCCGAGGTAGACCAATTAAAATACGGTGATTGCAAAGGTCTTACGAATTATACCCAAGCGCTTCTAAAGATTGCTGACGTGGAATCTTATTATACCCTCGTACAATCGGGTGCGGAAATTGACGATTTTGATGAAGAATTTGCGTCTCTAGAGCAAGGCGATCACATTATTTTAGCCATACCGAATGCAGACAAGACTGTTTGGGTAGATTGTACGAGCCAATACAATCCCTTCGGATTTATAGGAGACTTTACCGATGATAGAAATGTGTTGCGTATCAAACCAGATGGTAGCGATGTTTTAAAAACGACGAAATATAATGATGCCACCAATTAT
>JBBSOJ010000084.1:0-12007 GCA_038259855.1 Flavobacteriales bacterium | reverse complement strand
GTTGATTGGTTTAGGGATCATCGCACTTGGCTTTATCTTGATGGCTGGCGGCGGAAGCGACGATCCTAATGTCTTTAATGAAGCCATATTTAGTTGGAGACGGATTCGATTGGCACCAACCCTTATTTTAATTGGTTTTGCCATTGAGGTTTATGCCATTTTACTCAACCCTGACACAAAGTAATGGATATTCAAGATTCAATCATTCTTGGTATTATCCAAGGGCTCACTGAATTTCTTCCTGTTTCTTCGAGTGGCCATTTAGAGCTTGGCAAAGCCATTCTCGGCGATAACTCGGTTCCAAAAGAGAGTTTGTTGTTCACGGTTGTCCTTCATTTCGCCACAGCTTTAAGTACAATTGTGGTGTTTAGAAATGACATTTGGAGCATTCTGAAAGGTATTTTAAAATTTGAATGGAACGAGGATTTACAATTTGCATCTAAAATTGTGCTGTCCATGCTGCCTGCTGTCATCATTGGCCTTTTATTTGAAAAACAACTAGAGCAATTATTTGGTGGAAACATCCTGCTGGTCGGAATTATGTTATTGGTAACAGCAGTATTGTTGTTTTTGGCAGACAAAGCAAAAGACACGAATAAAAAAGTGAGTTTCGGAAATGCATTCATCATTGGTGTGTCACAAGCGATTGCGATGCTTCCTGGTTTATCGCGTTCTGGCGCGACCATTTCTACATCAGTATTACTTGGCAACGATAAAACGAAGGCTGCGCGGTTTTCATTTTTAATGGTAGTCCCTTTAATCTTTGGTAAAATCGCGAAAGATCTTTTAAGTGGTGAATTAACATATGACAGTTCCAACATCGCCTTTTTGAGCGTCGGCTTTGTATCGGCATTTGTTGCAGGACTTTTTGCCTGTACTTGGATGATTTCTTTGGTCAAAAAAAGTAAATTATCTTATTTTGCCATCTATTGCGCTATTGTAGGCGTTATCGCCATTGTTTATACCTTATCAAACTAATGCCATGACTGCTGAAGACTTTCTTGCTGGCAAAGTACTGTTGATTGACAAACCATTGAATTGGACCTCGTTCCAAGTGGTGAACAAACTACGTTGGGAAATCAGAAGGGCCTTCAACATCAAGAAAATAAAGGTTGGGCATGCGGGCACGCTTGATCCATTAGCAACTGGTTTGTTAGTGCTCTGCACTGGCAAAATGACCAAGCAGATTGATACTTTCCAAGGCCAAATAAAGGAATACACTGGTACCATCGCTTTAGGCGGAACGACACCGTCCTATGATCTTGAAACGACCATTGATCATACCTACGAAACCAATCACATAACAGAAGAGTTGATTCGTAGCACGACGTCCCAATTTATTGGAGACATCCAGCAATTTCCACCTGTGTTTTCAGCTTTGAAAAAAGATGGAAAGCGCTTATACGAATTTGCCCGAGCGGGTGAAACCGTTGATATCCCTGCACGAACTGTCACTATTTCAGAATTTGAAATTACTAATATTGATGGAAAACAGGTCGATTTTAGAGTTGTCTGCAGTAAAGGAACTTACATTCGGTCGTTGGCCCATGATTTTGGAAAAGCATTATATTCAGGAGCGCATTTATCAGCCTTAAGACGCACTAAAATTGGAGATTTTGAGGTCGATGAAGCCCTAACACCCGAAAAATTTATGGAACTCCTTCCTTCGGACTGATTATTGATGCTTGATTTTTCTAATTGATTTTTGGATGAAGCCGCTGATTATTTCTTTTTTATTATGTTTTCCTTTTCTATTATGTGCCCAACAGGACATTAAAACCAGCGGGGTCTTTTATAAAATCTCTTTGGCAGGCACTTTGACTACGAATGATGATTACACGATTAATCCCAATGATGACTCAGGCTCTTTTATAGAATTGAATGCCTTTTTCATCACTAATTCCATAGGCTACCAATTTGATTTGAAGACGAGTGTGGACCTCAACATAGAGTATGATCGCTTTACAGAGCAAAATCTGAATTTTTTGCCGATCCATTTAGGTTTCAATTATAATATTCTCGATTTTGATGATGTAGTATTTGTTCGAGGTGGGTATGGAAGATTAATTGATGCGGGTGATGATTTTCAGTCAGGAACGATGTACAAATTCGGAATCGGCTATCGGGCATTTGATGATGATTTTAGAAATTCATGGCTGATTGGTCTCGATTTTAATCGAAAACGGTTTGGCTATAAACAAGAAAACAAACTGACAAGCGTGTCTATTTTTGTTGAATTTATGCTGTTTTAAACTTTTTTCGTTATTTTAACGTATCTATTTATTTTAGTTGACCCTAATCACGTGCCAATAAACCTACTTTGAATCTGCTCGACAAACATAAAGCTCTTATTATCGCTGTTCTTTTAACGGGCACTTTCATCATGTCCTTGTTTATTTTAGAAATGAAACATCAGGAGACAAAAATGGCAGAAAGCTATTATGAACTCCAACCCGAAAAAACGCCTGAAGAAAAGCTGTTGGAGCAATTAGCACTTAACGATCAGACCTCTCAAGAAACAAACAAAGCTTTTAATGAAACCAACGAGTATAAGGACATGATGAAGAATTTTAAGTCCTTAAACTCCAATGATTTTGATAAAACGACCAAACAAACCGAGACTGAAGACACAGAGAAAGAGGAAGAGGTCACCGATGTAAAAACCACCGAATCCACACAGGAATCGTCCGTGAATGAAGATGAATTATCATCCTACAGTAAAATAAATAAAGTGATTGCCATGCGCTCTGCCGAAAAGCGGAAATCTACAGCTTCCAATGGTGACAATTCATCCAATAAGACAGGAACAAATTCTTCTGTAAATAGAAACAGTAGCGTGAGTTATTCGCTAAAAGATCGCAAAGACGAGCACTTACCGCCGCCAGTATATCTCTGTGAAGAAAGTGGTAAAATCGTTATCAATATTTCTGTAAATTCGGGTGGCGTGGTCACAGATGCGTCTTTCAATAAAGCATCGTCTACCTCCAACAATAATTGTTTGATTGACAGTGCTTTGGAATATGCTGAAAGCGCACGATTCAATTCAGCATCCAATGCCAAACAGATCGGAACGATTACCTATATTTTTGTCAGTAAAAACTAAAGATTCAAAAGCTTTAGAAGATCGTTGATGGCCGTTTGTCCTTTATCAGAATTATACCATCCTTGTAACTCTTCTTTGAATTCTGGCGTTATGGTGCTATTTTCACTCATGTAGTCTAGTACTATTTGTGTTGCTTCACTCGGCCTTGGACCATAGGTGCCCATGACTTCACTAGTTTTGGAATCGATCATGATCACTTTTGGAATCGATTTGCTTCCATTGGTTAAAAATGCGTTCATCAACGCGTCGTTCTCGTCTCTATAGACCAATCTCAAATCGATATGATCTGAAAGTTCTGCAATTTTATTGATCACGGGAATCACATGAGCGGCATCACCACACCAGCTTTCAGTAAGGACTAGCCAAGTTATATGACCTTTAAAAGCAGATACCTTCTGCTTGACAGTATCTGGAACCTTGATGGTTTTATCCCATCGCTTCATACGACGATCATTAAGCATCGTATAGTCGATGAGTGCCGCTGTTTGTTGATCTCCAGACGTGGCCTGGTTGGCTACCATTGCGGTGATTTCGGCTCTATAGTCCTCGTAAGAAAGACTGTTCTTTATACCTTGAGCGATGAGTTCTTTTAAGTCCATAGTTACTATTGATTCAATTTGAAACTAAATTTATTCAAAACTAGCGCAAAAGGACCATTAATTGTGTATCAATTGATACATTAGTAACTGGATTAATAACTCTTTTATACAATGGAAAAACATAAGTGTGGATGGTGTTTGGGAGATTCACTTTATGAGGAATACCATGACACCGAATGGGGCGTCCCTGTAAAGGATGACAAGAAGTTATTTGAGTTTTTGATATTGGAAACGTTTCAAGCGGGCTTAAGCTGGGTTACAATTTTGAGAAAACGTGAACATTTCAGAATGGCTTTTGATCAATTCGATTATACAAAAATCAGTACCTATGACCAGATTAAAATCGATGAACTCATGGCGAATGCTGGGATCATACGACACAAGCTTAAAATCAAAGCAGCCATCACTAATGCCCAAGCCTTTATGACGATTCAAAAAGAGTTTGGAAGTTTTAGCAGCTATATCTGGGCTTTTATAAATGATAAACCAATCATAAACCAAGTAAAAGATTATAAAGTTGCTCCACCAACCACCAATTTAAGCGATGCCATAAGCAACGATTTAAAGAAACGAGGCTTTAAGTTTGTGGGACCTACTGTGATGTATGCCTATATGCAAGCGGTTGGTATGGTCAATGACCATGAAATAGCGTGTTTTAGATACCCAGAGCTCTCACAATAGAATGACCAATATGCCAAGAGTCGATCATTCAACCTAAATAACTTATAAAGCGCTTTCTATCGATGTCTTCGGCTCCCAAACTTTCCAGATGACTGGTATGAAGTTGACAGTCTATCAATCTAAAATCATAGATTTGAATAAAGGTTATAAAGCCTACTTTACTGGCATTGCTGACCTCTGAAAACATACTCTCGCCGCAGAACACACCATTTTTTAAATCGATACCGTATAAACCTCCAACAAGGTGATTTTGGTCCCAAACTTCCACCGACGTGGCGTACCCTAAATGATGCAATGTGATATAAGCCTGAATCATGTCCTCGGTAATCCATGTACCCGATTGACCGCGACGTTTTTTGATGGCGCATTTTCTAATCACGGCTTCAAATGATGTATTGACAGTCACCTTAAAGGATTGCTTCTTTAAAAGCGGCTTCATACTTTTTGAAACCTTTAATTTATTGGGAAATAATACAAACCGAGGATCGGGAGACCACCATAATATAGGCTCTCCAAAATTATACCATGGAAAAATACCCTTACGATAGGCCAATAGCAAACGCGCTGCAGAGAGATCTCCTCCGATGGCCAATAATCCATCGTCCATCGCCGTTGAGACATCAGGAAAAACGAGATCGTCTGATAAGTAAATCATTCGTAAACGTTAATATTTTAGATTAATCATCAATAAATTTTGTCTTATCCTTTGATAATCAAAGAATTTTAGTGATATTTGGAATGATCTTCTTTTATTAAATTTTTGTTCATCATTGCTTAATTTGAGTTGGTATTTGAAGATCAAACCTAAAACCACAACTTTGGAGTCCCAATTGAAAGATTGGGACTTTTTCTTATAGCTACTAAAAAACCTCAATATTTGACATATTGAGGTTTTTTAAAATTCCGTTATTCAGCTATTTAACGTTTTTTAGAACGGTAAATCGTCATGATCTTCCTCATTCAAATCATTTGCTGGAGTAAATGCTTGCGCTGGTGCCACGGGCGGCATGTTGCCTTGGGCTCCTGGCTGTGCACTTTCAACTCTCCAACCTTGAATAGAATTGAAATATTTTGTCTCACCTTGAGGATTGACCCATTCGCGGCCTCTTAAATTAATACTGATCTTTACGTCTTGTCCTTCTTGGAAATTATTTAACAAATCAGTTTTATCTTGCACAAACTCGACCATAATATGTTGAGGATACTGCTCTTCGGTGGTAACTACGACTTCTCTCTTTCTAAAACCATTACTTCCAAAAGTTTGGGTTTCGCCTATCATTTTAATTTTTCCTTGTACTTCCATCTTACTAATTGTTTATTCTATAATTAACTTTAATTCTATACGGTGTTGCTTCAACTTAACTTTAAGACAATAACAGCTTCCATGCGCTATCAACATCGCCATAACTCAAATAATTTCGGGCGATGGTATGCTTTTCGCGTTTCGACATGTCTTTGATATTAGGATACCGTTCTGACACTTCAGCGATGAAGTCTTCAACGACTGTTGGTTCGGGCAACTTTGAAACATTGCCCAACATGCCTAAATCGTTTCCGGTCAAAAACATGCTGTTTCTAATGGCCTCCGGCATGGCATCAACCCCAATCCCAAGATGTTGCAAGGGTTTCGGAATCTCAAAAAATCCTTTGTTGGCGCGGTTATATAAACTACCACCTGCCCTAGCCACCAAATCGAGCTTTTCTTGGTCGATGACATTTTGATCATCCAACACATCTTCGGTAATGTGCAATTTAATAACCTCGCAAATCACTAAATTGCCTGCTCCGCCCTCCGTTCCAAGTGTAATGATATCGTTCACCTTACATTCAAATTGAATGGGCGACTCCGCCACTCTATAGGGCTTTACCCTATCAGATTTTAGCATGGTCAATCCTGACTTGTGGAATTCATTGACGCCTTCAGGATATTCTGTACTACTCAATGACATTTGATGTACAATATCATAATTCACCACATTGATGACAACTTCTCGGGTGGCTTCAACATTTTCAAGTGTATGCTTGGTGGTGTTGTCTCGAACGCGTCTGGCCGGAGAAAAAATCAATATTGGTGGATTCGTACTAAATACATTGAAATAACTAAATGGCGATAGATTCGGGTTGCCTTCAGCATCGATCGTACTGGCGAAAGCAATCGGTCTAGGTGCTACAGCACTCAATAAATAGCCGTGCAGCCTTCCTGTAGAAAGATCTTTGGGATCAAAAGAAATCATCATCAAATTGTTAGAGAGCAAATGTAACAATATTGACAAACCTATAAAAATGATTTAAGTCTTTATCAAACAATAATATTAACATATTTGCATTATATTTAGTTAGAATCGAATCGGACCTCAACTTGAATATCCAGCGACCGTAAACAATTTAAATGTAATGCGGTTTCTGGTAGACACCATGAGTCAAACCAAATAAAATGAGCGATCACCCACATCCATGCCACTATTTAAATATCGAAAACCCCCTTTGAATGACCTTTAATAGTAACCGAAATTTTCTACGCTGGGGCATCATCATTGCCTCTTTTATCATCATTTCTTTGATTCTGTGGAATACATATATCTTTTTTCAGAATTTCAAGGCCGAAGAACGCACGAAAATGCAAAATTGGTCGATGGCGCAAAAAGAGCTGAACAGGACCACCGATCTTAATGCCGAAATGGGCGAACTTACCATTGAAGTACTGTCTAGCAACTCGACCACGCCAATGATTAAAGTAAGTAAAGATGGCAGTATCGAGTTCAACAATATCGATCCGGAAAAAGCAAAAGACTCTCTTTACATTCAAGAACTTATTGAATTGTACAAAAGTGAAAATAAACCCTTGGAAGTTCGCTATGGCGATAGTGTATATTCCACGATTTACTATGGAAATTCGCCTTTGTTGAATAAACTAAAATACTATCCTTTAGCCTTATTATTGATCATTTTTCTTTTCGGAGCTGTGGTCTATTTTTTCTATAGAAGTTCGAAAATTGCCTCGCAAAACAAATTGTGGACAGGCATGGCCAAAGAAACGGCACATCAGATTGGTACGCCCTTATCGTCGCTGGTTGGTTGGACGGAAATCTTAAAAGCCGAAGATGTCAACCCTTCCTACTTATTGGAAATTCAGAAAGACATCACCCGTCTTCAAATCATCACCGAACGATTCAGTAAAATTGGCTCCATCCCCAAATTACAAAAAACAGACATTGTAGAAGCCACCGTGGAATCGTATGAATATCTAAAAGCACGATCTTCCAATTTGATCAATTTTGAAATCGCTGCGCCGGAATCCGTAATTTATGTTGATTTGAATGCCCAATTATTCAGCTGGACCATCGAAAACTTGGTCAAAAACGGCATTGATGCCATGAAAGGAAAAGGAACCTTGAGAGTTTCTATCCTTCAAAATGAAAAGTATGTAAAAATAAAAATTCAAGATTCGGGAAAAGGCTTACCCAAAAATCTTTACAACAAAATTTTTGAACCTGGCTTCACCAGCAAAAAACGCGGTTGGGGACTTGGATTATCGCTCGCAAAACGGATTATAGAAGATTATCACAATGGCAGAATCAAAGTATTACTTTCTGAAATCGGCAAGGGTACCACCATGGAAATCTCTTTAAAAATAGTTTAGTATCTTTATAATATGAAAGACAAGTATTTCACTGTCAAAGAAGTATCACTAAACAACCATTGTCCGGAATGTTATTCCACAGAAGGATTGGCACTTACCTTTAAGCAACAATTCGTAGAAAATTCATTTTATAGAGCAATTTCAAATAACATTAGCCATTCCATGGTCTGCACGATGTGCAAGACAGAAATATTTCCTGTAAGTTGGTCAGATAATTTGGAGAGTGTGTATAAATATCAAGAAAAAGCATTCATTCCGAGATCGGCCACCTTTAAATTAAAACAAATGAGTTGGGTTTTACTGACGGTGCTGATCCTACTTGTAATTATATTGAATATCTATTTATTCAACAGTTGATAGTGTTCGGAAATACACTTGGCAATCGCAGCAAATTCAGCATCTTCCAACAACACTTTATGATTGAATTGTGCATCATGCATCGTATTTAAAGGGATCAAATGCACGTGAACGTGTGGCACTTCCAACCCGATCACTGACATACCTACACGTTTGCATGGTACCGCTTTTTCAAGGGCAATGGCCACGTTTCTAGAGAATGTCATTAAGCTGATATAAGTTGCTTCATCCAAATCAAACACCTTATTGACCTCTACTTTAGGCACACATAAGGTATGACCTTTCGCGTTAGGGTTAACGTCTAGAAAGGCGATAAAATCGTCAGTTTCCGCGACTTTATAACTCGGAATTTCACCATTAATGATTTTTGTGAAGATGCTTGGCATAATGAATAGGGTTTAGGTTTGAGGTATTAGGTTTGAGGTTTGAGGTATTAGGTTTGAGGTTTGGTGATCAGAACATGATAGCGTATTCTAAAATAATGATCAGATTAAAATTTAGAGCCTTTGTACATCAATTTTATATTATACATCGTCAGTTCTCTCCTCTCTAGTCTATAGTCTCTAGTCTCTAGTCTCTAGTCTCTAGTCCAAATTTAACGAGTAATCTCCAAAATATCAAATTTCAGCACACCGTTGGGAACATTGATATCCGCTACATCACCGACTTCTTTGCCCAACAGACCTTTTCCAATTGGCGAATTAACCGATAGCTTACCAGATGCTAAATCGGCCTCACCATCAGCCACCAAGGTATAGGTCATTTCCACACCATTACTTTGGTTTTTCAGTTTTACCGTGGATAATATCAACACTTTGGAATTATCCAATTGTGATTCGTCAATTAAACGCGCATTAGAATTGATTTCTTCCAATTTGGAAATTTTCATTTCCAGCATCCCTTGTGCTTCCTTGGCGGCATCATACTCGGCGTTTTCACTTAAATCACCTTTATCTCTAGCCTCGGCGATGGCTTGAGATGCTTTAGGACGTTCCACATCCCTTAAATGATTAAGCTCCTCCCTCAATTTTTTTAATCCCTCGGCGGTGTAATATGATACTTTACTCATGGTTTTATCGTTTAAGTACTGACTATGCTAAAAAACCTCCCAAAGTCTCGGGAAAGCATAAAAAAAATCCCGCTCACACGAGATCCAAATACAAATATACGAAATATTTATTGCAGCGTGTATTTTGTCGTAAATTGCAAACCGAATTTAACGTACGTATGAACAAGACCTTAATCCTCATTTTACTAGTGCTACTAACAGCTTGCAGTGAGGATGACCCTGTAGATCGCTGTAACTTTTTAGCAACAAATGCTATTGTTGATGCAAGCGTTAATTTAAACCTGCCACAGTTTAGTCAACTGCAATTTACCGGGAATACCGTCTATATTGCCAATGAAGGCATTGCTGGCGTGTATTTGTCCAACGTGGGAAACAGTAATTTTAGAGCATTTGATGCAGCAGATCCTGCACATGCTGCCACCTCTTGTTCCCAACTCATCAATACCAATGGTATTGGTCGCTGTGGCTGTACCGATGCCAATCAATACAGTCTTTTAACGGGCCAAGCGGTCAACAGCGACGTGACGTGTTTACTGCGTGAATATCGGGTGGAAGCTAATGGGAATACCTTGTTTATTAGTAATTAGGCTTCTTACGGTCAGTTTGGCTAGCTAAAGGTCCTTCAAATTTTAAAAAGATATTTTGATGTTCTAGATTAATTTTCAATTTCAAACTTGAATTCAGATGCTGCTTCAGGTTTTATGGTGACACTTCCATAGGTGCCTTTGGCCAAAACTTCCGTATCCCATGTTCCTTTGGTGAATTTAAATTGTGCAGGGCTTTTGAGTTGTAGTGTGATGTCCCGCTCGTAATCCGAACTTTTTTGCATTTGTATTTTTTCAGGATTCCAGTTGCCCAAATTATCTTGGTTTCCTGTGATGTAAATCGTGTCTTCCTTGTCTAACACTTTCAGTTTTATGGTGACGGTATATTCTTTTTCGCCTAACTCCTTTTCTTGTACTTCATATATGCTTTTAAAATAAAACTCAAGTGCTTTATTAAGACTGGGCGGAAAGGCGTTCCAATGACCGTTTTCTGTAAATTCGTGGATCTCAACTTTCAAATTGTCATTCTTTACTTGTTGGTTGAAAAAGGCATAGACTTTCTCTCTTGCGGGTTTCCATTCTTGCCAATAGTTGAGGCCTTCATCTGCATTGCTCATATAGAGATAGGTTGGTTTTTCTATTTTGGAATACTCAAAATTGATGAGCTTGTCGGCTAGCTTATCGTCCTCGTACGCCATGTTCGGTGAAATGGCGATGTAATTATTGAAAAGCTTGGGATTTTTAACGAAGGCGTCCAGGACAAAAGATGCGCTCAAGGAATGGCCGATGGCTATTTTATTGTCTAATGTTCTATAGTGGCTGTCGATGTAGGTGATGACTTCGGTGCTGACATAGTCGTAGAACTTGTCTGCATTTCCTGAATAGTTGCCGTATCGTTCTATGGCATCTTTGGTTTGTAATACTGGTAAAAAATCATTGTTTCTGGAGTAATCGAGTTCTTCGTTATAGGGTGATGTGACGCCAACCACAATAAAGGATTTGGAACCACCCGATAAAAAGGATATTATCGCGCTTGTATAGTCAAAAAATTCTCTGCTGTGGCTGTCAAACACATAAATGACATTAAAATATTCATTTGCTCTCCAGTCGTAATCAATGGGTGTGTAGACTAAAAGTTCCCGTTCTTGATTTAAGGAGGTGGATTGGATTTTTATGTTCTCCACTCTTGCTATGTGTTGAGCAGATAGTATGGTTGAGAATAGAATTAGGAAGATGGTGGTTAGGATTTGGGTTTTCATGCTGTTAATATGTTAATCATTGTGGTGGGTGGTTGTTGAGATATCTTACTCTGGAAGGAACTCGATGCAATCGCGCGCTGGCGGAGGGAAATACATCATATAAAAATAAAATAGAAGCGGTTAAAATTTCATTTAATTACAAAATATAAATTTTAGAAAATCATAGTTTATGACTTACAATTTAATTTATTAAAAATAATGATTCGTGCAGAAATTCGCAATGATAAGACTAAATGCCATAAATCACAAAGCGTAACTCAAACCTAACTAATTTTCCGTAAGTTAGGAAGTTTTAGACTATGAAATGATTTTATATTCATTGAGAAAGAAAAATTTCCGCCTTAAGCCATCAATAACATCTGTAAATGAGATGCTAACGTCTTGATTATCGATACATTTAAATAATCTCTTTTTCAGAAACTATTGAAAGACTTGAAGTGAATGCTACGACATCTTAACGGTTGAACATCATACCTAATGGCAGGTCAACATCAAAACACCCATCCCACCACCATAAACAGTGGCGGTTGGTGTGTTTAATAGCATCCTAAAACTTCAACGTCATGCCCACTAAAAAGTTAGTGGTGGCCTGCGGATAATAACCTGTACCCTCAATAGTAGTGACGGTTCCTGGGACTGAAAAATCATCATCGAACGTAAAATAGTAGCCGTTGGAGACATACTCTACATTAAAGATATTATTGACTAATCCTGAAAATAATATGGATTTGAAAAATGTATTTTGGTTCATGTC
>JBBSOJ010000083.1:0-12168 GCA_038259855.1 Flavobacteriales bacterium | reverse complement strand
TACTGCTAAGCTCAAACCTAATGACAAAGGCGTATGGAATGAACGTGAACAAAAATTTGAAGTTACTACTGTTGACAGTGATATCGACAAGGCTTGGACAAAAGGCGAACTAGTGTTTGACAATACTCCTTTTGATCTCATCAGAAAAAAACTTGAACGTACTTTTAATGTATCAATCCAAAATAATAACCGCAATCTATCACATCAGCAATTTACAGGAACACTTAAAATTAAAGATTCAGATATCAAAACAATTCTTGACCTACTCAAGGCGGATACCTTATTTGATTATGAGATTGATGGAACCCAAGTCATCATCCATAGCAATAGAAATGAATAAATTAATATTATTTAAATTAATTCTAAATAAGCTTTTGAAATTTAAAATTAGACTTTATCTTTGATTTTTAAATGTTCAAAACACTGGTGACTATCAATTTTAATCTAAAAATGACTAAAAAAACAGGAGGAAATTTTAGTAAGAACATCTGTATCATTTGTATTATTTCATGCAGTTGGATGGGTTTGGCACAAAATGGCAACATCAATATTAATGTACGCAATGAACCTTTAAGTACTGTTATTAAGCAAATTGAGCAACAAACATCTTTTAGGGTCATGCTCAACTCAACTAAAATCAATGATTCACAAAAGGTGAGTTTCAATATCTCCGACGGTACAATTGCGCAAACTTTAGATGGGCTATTTTTTAATATGCCTATTTCATATGTCATAAAAGACCAGCAAATTCTTTTGACGGAAAAAATTGCTCCGCAATCCTCTGCAACAACTAAGCAAAACCAACGCTTAATTACAGGAAAAGTGCTTTCAGCATCAGATAATTTTCCGTTGGCAGGAGCAACAATTCTCATAAAGGGAAAAGGCGTAGGTGCTGTTACCAATATTGATGGCGAATTCACCTATTTACTAAAAGGAAATGATATTCCAAATATCGTTTTGGAAGTCCAATACCTAGGTATGCACCCCTTAACACAACGTGTTGGTAACACTACTGAATTCAAATTCTATCTTGAAGAATTTGCAGATCAACTAAATCAAATCGTCATTACCTCTTCTTACGGCACAAAAAAGCTGAAAGAAGAAATAGTTGGTAGTATTTCAACCTTGACTTCTGAAGATATTGCTGTTGAGCAAGCTGCTGAAAGTATTGACAAACTTGTGGATGGACAAATAGCTGGTGTGTTGATTGAAAACACGACAGGTGTGGGAACGCCAGTGAAAATAAATATTCGTGGACAAGGGAGCTTAACGCCTTTAGGAAATACTAATTTAGGCACCTCAACCCAACCGTTAATTATTGTGGATGGTGTGATAATGGGTGAAGAGATTGGCATTGATAATGCTTTTTTTGATGGAAGTGGCTCGTTTGGAGAAAACCTATCCAATCCGCTGGCACAGATATCTCCTGAAAATATTGAAAGTTTTACCGTTTTAAAAGATGCAGCGGCAGTAAGTATTTACGGAGCTGATGGTGCCAATGGCGTTATCATCATTACTACCAAACGCGGTACAAAAGGGAAAGCGAAATTTGGATTTTCATCTCAATTGGGAGTCTCGAGTGCTATAAATCAGATAGAATATTTAAGCGGTGCGCAATATAATGAACTCAGAAATGAGTATCTGAGCAATAGTTCATCAAATTTCACGCCCACACCTTACAACGGTGTCAATACTAATTGGTTTAATTTACTTAACGGCAGCGGAATATACAACAAATACAATTTTAATGTTTCCGGCGGCACTTCAGCTCTGACCTACAGAACAAGCTTGAGCTACCTTAAAATTGAAGAGCCTCAACTTGGCAACAATACGGAGCAATACAACGCCAATGTCAATTTGGGGTATCGTAAAAATAATTTTCAAATCAATGTCTCTTTAAATCCTAGCTATATCAAGAAAACAGCTCCAAACATTTATTATAGTTATGCCTTTGCTCCTACAATTTCACCATATAATGATGATGGTAGTTTTTCCTTTGTTGGTGTAACGGGTCTGGGAAATCCATTGGCAGCTATAGAACAAAATAGAAATATAAGTAATAGTTATGGTCTTGTTGGTAGTATTGATATCAACTATGATTTAACTAAAGAATTGAAGTTCAAAACACTTTTTGGCTTGGATTTTAAGGACAAGGATCAAGACCGCTATTTCTCTGGAGAAAATGAGAGCGGACGCTATAGTGGCTCCTTTATTTTAGATGGTGAAACATATCCAAATTATGGCAGACGCGTAATCAATGAACGAAATTCCACCAAATGGAACTGGCAAGGACAAGTACTCTATGACAAACAACTTTCAGAACATCATCATTTGGATGGCTTAATAGGGTTTGAACTCTCCAAAGATCAAGCCGACTTCAAATATGCTTCAGGTAGTGGTTTTGTAAATCCTAACATAATCAATAATGTTTCGGATGCCATTAGAGATGATAATCCTGCAACAACCGTTGACGAGAGTATAGGTAACCAAACCTTTAGTGATGACATCAGTTATAATGCTCGGGCGTCGCTTTTTTCACAGATAAATTACAATTTTAAAAGGCGCTATTATGTTTTAGCAAATTTTAGACGTGATCAAAGTTCTGTCTTTGGAGATGATTCTGACGTCGCCAATAATGGTGGAGCAGGTATAAGTTGGATCTTAAGTAATGAAAATTGGTTGGGAAAGACTAATTGGATTGACTTTTTAAAACTGAAAGTAAGTTACGGAACAACAGGAAATTCCAGAATTGGCTCTTACCGTTCCAAAGGGTTGTACAATATCTCTCAAAACGGTTATAATGGCTTCGATAAAGCCTCAACTTCTGCAGCTCCTAACGGCGGATTAAGATGGGAAAAGAATACAAAATTCAACGTTGGGTTGGATTTCAACATTTTTGACAAGTTTGAGTTATCTCTTGAGTATTACTATGACAATATCACAGATTTAATAACTAGCAGAAACATTCCTTCTGAGACCGGCTATGGTGCAGTACAATTAAACGCCGCAAGTATGTACAATAGAGGATTTGAACTCTCCTCAAAAGTAAAATGGATGGAAAATGACAACTTGAGGTGGTTTACATCTTTTAATATATCAACCTTGCAAAGTAAGGTTACAGAACTTGTTGGTTTAGGAAGTGATTTCTCAACAGCGCAACGCGCCTTGGCGCAAAAAGTAGGCTATAGCACATCTACAATCTGGGGTATCAACTGGGCAGGTATTGATCCAGCAACAGGAAGGGATCTTTTAGAGAAAGATGGTAAAATCTATGACGCTCCCACCTACAATGGTATTTTTAATAATTCTGATTGGGTGCCAATTGGAGACAATCAACCAGATGCCTATGGCGGCTTTAATAATACCATCGTCTTTAATAAGCAGCTTAGCCTTTCCATTAGAGGAACTTTTCAAATAGGTGGTGATTTCTTGGCTGAAGATGAGCTGATTTCTCAATATCGCGTCTCTACAAACCGAAACCTTGCTGTAAATGCATATGATTATTGGCGTAATCAAGGTGATGTAGTATTACAACCCGCTGTAACCAATAACAATCCTGTAATTCCAAATTTGAGTAAATTCCTGTATGATGCCACATATTTAAAAATCAGTAATATCAATTTGAATTACAGCGTGCCAGTAGAACAAATTTCTTTTTTAGATAATTTATCAATATTTGTGGATGCTTCCAACGTTGCCTATTGGTATAAAGAAAAAAGTCCTCCTAACAGAAATGGCATTAAGGAGTTTAGATTTACCTATCCCCAAGCCAGAACAATTTCTTTAGGATTAAATGCAAAATTTTAGAAAATGAAAAGAGAAAAGATATTATTCAGCATTCTTTTAACAGTACTTGTCTCCTTTAACTATAGCTGTAGCGACTTTCTGGAGGAAGAACCAGGGTCACAAACTTCAATTGACGAACAGCTATCTACAAAGCGAGGAATTATTGAAGCTCTTAACGGCACCTATGCTTCTATTGAATCTAATGTGAGAGGTGAACGCTTTGCTGTTTATGCAGATACACAGGGAGGTAATATCACTTTCACACCATCAATGAGTGGTAATAGTCAAGGTCAAATAACAGTGCCAATTAACATTGAAAAGGTTTACGATTTTCAAGACGAAGCCAGGACTAGTGATTTTAAATCCTTTTACGATGAAAGTTACGACATTGTCAACCAAGCCAATTTGATTCTAAATTACGTAGAAGCACTTAAAGACGCCACTACTGAAGAGAAAAAGCAAATGACAGCAGAAGCATTGACTATGAGAGCCTATGCACACTATCTCTTAAACTTGGTTTACTCACAAAATTACAGTTTTGCATCTCAAGCAAATCATTTAGGGATTGTCTATAATACCAGCATTATTAAAGATGGCATTACATATCCTTCACGAAAAACCGCTTCAGAAACGTATGATCTCATCATTACAGATCTTTCAACCGCCCTATCAAATTTTACAAATTCACAATTGCAAGAAGGCCCGAGCTACTCTTATTTTAATGCGATTAACGCAAAAGCAATCTTAGCACGTGTTTATTTATCTAAAAATGATTGGCAGAAAGCTTTTGATACTGCAACTGAAGTCTTACAAACCTCAGGCGTCTCCTTATCGAGCACCTCCAACTATATCTCAGAATGGGAACAGCAGGAAGTTCCTATTTCAGAGACACTTTTAGAATTTTCTTTACCAACTGATGCCGAAGGAGATACTGGCGGCTCCATGAGTGCTTACTTTGGCTATACTTCCCTTTTAGATTACGAAAAATATGTGGCTTCTCAAGATCTCTTGTCACTTTATGAAGCAAATGACATTCGTAATCAGCTGTATTTGAAACAAGACCTTCCAACCTTAATAAATGATGACTTGGAGAACCTACCTTACTATTTCACAAAAAAATTTCAAGGTAACGCCGCTTTTGTAGCCTTCAGATTAAGTGAGCTTTATTTTATTAAAGCTGAGGCAGCATTGCAACTTGGTCAATCTGAAGTTGCCAAGGATAATATTAATATCATCAAAGCAAGAGCCAATTCCACACTTTTAACCACTACTGAAAACCTTGAAGAAGAACTTCTTTTAGAAAAACGTAGGGAATTTGCCTTCGAAGGTCATCTGATTTTCGATTTGGCAAGGCATCAAAAGGGTATTGTGAGAACTAATGGCTGCATTTCGCAAAACTGTAATCTTAATTACCCATCGCCTAAATATGTGCTTCCTATTCCACAGGCCAATATTAACCTCAACTCAAACTTACAGCAAAATGAATCGTATTAAAATAACCGCAGTACTCTTTGGGATTGTGCTTTTCATTGCCTGCAGCTCAGATGATGGTCAAAAAGCAACTTATGCCCTTCAGTCTTTTGTGAGATTTAATTTTTTAGTCAGTAGTAACAACCAACCTTTAGAATACCCTGCAGTCAATTCAGGCCTCGTTGCTCAGTCGTCCTACGCTAACGCTTCGGTCAACACACTGAAGATTCCAGTAACGCTTTCAACCACTGCCCTTTCTAAACCAGTTACGGTTGACTTTAGCACGACCTCCAATGGTGACGAATCGGCTTTCAGTGTGACCCCTTCCAATCAATTGACCTTCAATGGCGCACAACTTACAGATACTATTTATGTTAATTTTAATGAACGTTGGAGCACCAGTCAAAGCATTAATTTTAAATTAGAATCGGTATCGAATCCCTCCATAGCGATTGGGAATTTAAATTCTAAAGCACCAAATGACGAATTTACAGTAAATCTTGAAACTGTTAACACGACTTATACCCTATCAACCAACCGTCTCGAATTAATGGGCACAGTTGGCGAAGAAATAAGCTTTAAAGTTAATTTTCCTAATGGTTATATTCCTTCGGAAATAGAAAGTGCTGAAATCTTTCAATTTTTGGATGGCTTTGATTATACACTTACCCAAGAAGATTTTGGCACCAATAGAAACAGCATTACTTACACCTTAAAATTGAATGAAAATCTACAAAATGATGATGTTTTTTATCAAACCATCATTTCCTTGGTAGACACAGACCTCTATACTTCTTTTGGGAATAGAGTTTTACAAATTGTAAAACCTATCAATACACTACGGGACAATTCGGTAAATACAGCATCAAATTTCTACAATCTATCAGATGGCTTCTATCGTACTTTTGGTGAACACTGGAACGACTTTAATAATGACGGAGTTTGCGCATGGCAATCCTTTTTTGCATTTACCTTTCCCGTGGTAGTGAATGCTGATGATCCTAATGCCGTGCTTTTTGATGATTTAGGCAACAACGATCCTCAAGATGACATTTACCATCATGCTTTTAAAATAGGATTTAATACGACTACTAGTCCAACCGCAACCACAAATCCATTTAATTTAAAGCGTTGGTTTTCTAATGAGTCATCATCTTCGACCAACTCACCTGGATTTAATATTCCGTCAGCTATAGAATTTTTTCCAGAGAACGGAAATAGCACCACCAACGGTACAGTCTTAGTAATTCCACAATTCCTTACCATAGCAGGAACAAATGGAAATACCTATACCATATCCATTGCAGGAGAAGGCACCTATACAGATTTAGGTAATGGCTTATTTGAAATAGACCTAGAATTTAGAGCAACCAACGATGCCCTTTTTGGAGGTACAATAAGTAGCTCCTATAAAATTTACAATAATAACAGTTATACTGATCCTGAACCTTTAGCAACTAATGAATGTTTAACCGAATACATATTGTAAATATGCATATATCCTTAAAAACCGCAACCCTGATGACTATGGTGTTGATCTTTTCTTCTTGTCATAAAGTAACACAGAGCAAAGATCAATATACACCAATCCTAAGCTTAAAAGAAGCCTATAGTAGTGGCGATTATACCAAGTGGCCAAAACCAACTTTGGACAGTTTGATCGATCTCAACACTTTTGAGGATATTGGCGTTTTGCCAGAAATGAACTACCCTAAAGAAAATCCTTATTCCAAAGCAAAAGAAGAATTGGGCAAAACCTTATTTTTCGACCCGCGACTTTCAGTCAGCGGACAAATTGCATGTGCATCTTGCCACAATCCAGAATTGGCATGGACAGACAACTCCACGCGTTCTTTTGGTCACAATAGACAAACTGGTGCTCGTAATGCGATGACCATCCTTAATGTAGGCTACGCACATGAACTCTTTTGGGATGGAAGAGCCACTAGTTTGGAAGACCAAGCACGATTTCCTATTGCTGATGCTGTAGAAATGAATGAAGACCTCAATATCGCAGTCAACAAAATTGCAGAAATTGAGGGGTACAAACCATTGTTTAAAGAGGCATTTGGATCAGATTCCGTATCTCTAAAACATATTCAATATGCTATTGCAACTTTTGAAAGAGGAATGAATAGTTATAAGACAAAATTTGATAAATTTGTAGGTGGTGATGCAACGCAACTGAATGATCAAGAAGTTCTTGGACTACATTTGTTCAGAACTCAAGCACGTTGCATAAATTGTCACAACACGCCCTACTTTAGTGACAATCAGTATCACAATGATGGACAGACGCTTTTTGGTACCAAAAATGAAGATTTTGGACGCTTCATGGTTACCAAAGACACTGCGGATATTGGAAAATTCAGGACCCCTACGTTAAGAGAAGTTGCTAGAACAGGACCGTGGATGCACAACGGCCATTTTCCATCATTATTAGATGTTGTAGAGTTTTATAATTTGGGGAATCCTGCACCTATCCAAAAAAAATATATAGGAACCAAACGTGATAGTTTGATTCCTGAAAATTCGAAACTACTGAAAAGATTAGATCTTAATAAAGCAGAAGTTCATGCCTTATTAGCATTTATAGAAACCTTAAACTCCTCAAGAGGAAGAATTAATATTCCAGAATTACCAAAATAAATTATTAACTTCAAAATTCAACATTATGAAAAAACAATTACTATTACTTTTAGCCTTACTGCCATATGTGGCAATAAGTCAAATTACTGAAATTGCCGATGTCAATCCTGGTGCCGCTGATGCTTCTCCAAGTACATTTTACGTGGATTCTTCCAACAGAATTTTATTTCAGGCAAATGATGGTACCAACGGTAATGAACTATTTATTTATAATGGCTCAACGGCCAGCCTTATAGATATCAACACCACTGAACTTGATGCCAATTCCAATCCGAACAATTTTACTGAATTTGGGGGTAAAATTTACTTTAGAGCCTTTGACGGAATCAATGGAACAGAATTATGGGAAACCGATGGTACTATTGCAAACACAACACTGGTTGCCGATATCAATGTAGGAGGCAGCAGCAATCCGAACCCTATTTTTGTTTTGGGAAATGAATTGTTTTTCACAGCACTTGATGGTTCGAGCACCCAAATTTGGAAATTAAATGGTAGTACACCCATTAAATTTACAAACAACAACTCAGGGGGATTTGCAGGTCATGCCTATCCACAAGCAGCAAATTCAGGCCTATACATGAGGATGAATGATGGTAACGGAAATGAACCTGCCTTTTTTGATGGCACTGGCGACGCTACTGAAATATTGGATATCAGAACAGGTTCTGGCCCAGGAATGTTAGTGTCTACGGATGAAAAAAATATTCTGGTTTTAAATGACAAGTTATTCTTTGAGGCAGATCCTGATGATGGTACAGGAGATGAAATTTGGGTATCAGATGCAACAGCTGCTGGCACCTTTATGCTAAAAGAAACTAATCCTGGAAGTGACAATGGTGATCCTGATTATTTTGAGGTGTACAAGGGTGAACTTTTTTTTGCGAGTAAAGATGCTGATGGCTACCAACTATGGAAAACCGACGGCACTACCGTTGGTACTTTATTGGTATCAAACCCTAATCCAACCGGAGACGGAGGTGTAAGCGACCTGTTTTCTGACGGATCAATACTCTATTTTGCAGCGTCCAACGGTACAGATGGTGTAGAACTTTGGTCATTTAATGGCACCACCGCCACGATGCTAAAAGACATCAATACAGGTGGTGATTCCTCACCCTTTGGCTTTGCAAGTTTAGGTGGAAATGTATTTTTCTCTGCAGATGATGGCACTGGAAATAAATTATGGTTAACCGACGGAACCTCGGCAGGGACTGTTTCTGTGGCTTCAAAATTTACAACCTCAGCAGATCCAACCGACGTTGATGAAATTACAATTTGGGACAACAAGCTTGTATTTTCAGCTACTGGAGCTAATGGCAACGAACTTTACAGTTTTGACCCAACTACCTTATCTGTTCCAACTGTTGATTTGATATCATTAAAAATGTATCCAAATCCTGCAACAGATTATCTTATGTTTTCAGAAGGATTTCAAGGTAGCACATATACCATTTATGATATAATGGGAAAAAGCTTACAAAACGGCGTTCTAAATTCTAATAAGATCAATTTGACTTTAAACAGCGGATTATATCTGATTAAATTAGAAACTAACGGCACACAAATGACTAAAAAAATTATGGTAAAATAATTTTTATTATAAAAATAACTGAAGTAGCCGTCATAAATTTTATGACGGTTACTTTAATCTACACTTTTTAAAAGACTTAAGTGCAACTTATAAATGCATAAAGTATCAAGGAGAATGATCTTGTTGTCATCTTCGAACCTTTGATAATTCCGAGATTGAATCCTATATCTGATATTTTGTTTATTGTGATAACCGTAATAATGTCAAAATGTAGAAACTGTTCAATTTTCATGAGTGTTCCTTGTCACTGAACATGTTTAATTAATGAACACATAAAATCAAATCAGATAAAATCACATTTCTGAATTGAATAATTCATATCGACTTAATAAAGTTTTTCTGTATCCGACTTGCATCTCCTCACTCAAAAAGGACGCTTCAATTAAGCTCAAAGCACTCGGTTGTAACTCTTTGAAACGTCTTAAAACGCCATTGATCTGTTTCTTAGAAAGCTGCAAACCCTCAGCAAAATCAAGAAAATTTTGAAGTGTTATTCTTTTCTTTCTTCCTGCAATTGTTAATGCTAATTCCTCGGTATCTTCTGGATTTACAATTTTCACATTTAATAAATCATATGCTGGCGATAATGCCCAACCATAAGAAGTTTTTATCATCGAAAAGTTTTTTAAATGCATATCGTTATTTCCGGTCAGATATGAAAAAACACCAAGTTCAAAAAAACGTAGCTTATCTAAAAGCGTATTTGCTGCATGTGCTTCAATAGCTTTTCCAATACGTTCCATCGAACCTCGGTACTTGTCGAAAGCTTCCAATACCTGAAACATATCAATCATATGTATTTTAGCGCCGTCTTCTGCTCTGTCTATGCGCTTAGTGATATAAGACAATTCCCCAGAAGCCAACTTAATAAGCGAATTTGGGACAACATCAATACTAAATAGAGCTGCCATTTTCATCGTCAAGTGCTCATTTGCTGGCATCTCTTTAAAGTCCGTTGATGGTGGCTTAAAAATGTAATTCCCACCTAAAGCACCAACCACCGTTAATCTACTGTGAGTTCTATCATCTATTAATACCGACATTGACAATTTTGGTTGTACCCCTGGAACTGAAACACTTCTCTCAATTACCTGTTTTGCCAATTCATACATTTCATCTAATTCGTATTCAATTTTTGGTGGTGTTTCTGTACCAAAAAAAGATAAGCTACACGCCTCATGAAAGTCACCATCGGAATCAACTTCTTTATAACAATACAAACATTTACTCATGATTTTCATTTACAGGTTCAACACTTACTGCTCCAATACAGTTCTTACAACATGCGAGCAGTAATCCCATACGGTCGTTTCTATTAATCTTCCAATTCCTTGCTGCAATATCCAACAACCATCCTTCTGGGATTAAGCCTTCAAAAAAAGGAAATAACCGCTTATCTTTATATTCTGCATTATTTACTGGCATTGAAAATGTTATAAACTGCTCAGGATATTGATTTATATAATCGCCATCGTATCTGAATGTAAAATCGCCGTCATTTGTCTCAGTTAAAAGACCGCAAAACACCTTGTCATAATATATTTTAGCTTGTCTCATTATCATTCACTTCTTTTAAACTTACGGGTACAAGTTTGTGTCCAAACATTTTTAAAACTTGATTCACTTTTTCAAGATTTAAATTTGTTTTGTTCTGCTCTATTTTTCTGATTACAGTAAGTGCAACTCCTGCCCTATCTGCAAACTCTTCTTGGGTTAGACCGACTTCTTTTCTACGCTCTTTTACAAACTCTGATAATTCTTTCATTATATGCAATTAAATATAACTGTATGCAAATATATCCAATTATATGTTATTACGTATAATCCCAGAGACATTCTTATTTATATATGCAATTACATATAACGTGATTTGGTATGATTAGAAACATCGGTCACAATAGGATTATTCTTTAAGCACATTATTCAACTTCTTAAGAAGCTCTTCTTTTGTCATAAGGGAATAATTTTTCTTTTCAGCGGCAATAATCCTTTCCCGTAAATGCATAAGTTCCTTTTCCTCTTCAAGTTGCCTAGCCTTTTCGTTAAGCCTTTTTTGAACGGCATCCATGTCGGACTTTATTTTATGATCCATTACTCGAGCATAAATTTGGGTCGTTGTAATTTTTGAATGTCCCAATATTTTAGAAACAGTTTCAATGGGCATTCCGTTACTTAATGCGACCGTTGTTGCAAAGGTGTGACGTGCCATGTGAAAAGTCAGATTTTTTTCAATTCCAACTTCGATGGCGATTTCTTTCAGATAAAGATTTGCCTTCTCATTGGTTATGGAAGGTAAAAGAGTCCCTGAAACTTGATTAACTGGATGACTTTCATATTTATTCAGGATCTGTTCAGCACGAAAATAACAATGGAATCTTGATTTTAGTATTTGTTTTTTGTCTGACAGTGGTTATCCATTTATTGCCTTCATCATCGCCTATCCAAACATTTTTATTTGTCAAATTCTTAATGTCAACAAACGAAATACCCGTGTAGCAGCCGAAAACAAAAAGATCCCGTACACGGTCCAAGCGGTCAATATTAAAATGATGGCTTGCCAATTTCGAAAGTTCGTTGTCAGACAAAAACTCTCTATCTACTTTGTCAAACGATGATTTCCATCTACGGAAGGGATCATCTTTCATCCATTCAAGATTGTATGCAAGTGT
>JBBSOJ010000082.1:0-12227 GCA_038259855.1 Flavobacteriales bacterium | reverse complement strand
GACGCCTTTGCGAAAGGAATCGATGTGTTCTGGAGGGACAATACTTCCATAAAAAATGTGGATTATTGGATGAGCTATTCGTTTATCGACACAAAGCGAGATTATAGAAACTTTGAATCGTCTGCACAGCCAAATTTTGTAAACACGCATAATATATCCCTGGTGGGGAAATACTGGATTGAAGATTGGAAAAGTCAAGTGGGTTTAAGTTACGGCTTTGCCTCTGGGAGGACTTACACTAATAAAAATCTGTCAGGTTTCCTAAATGCCAAGACAAAAACGTTTAATAGCTTGAGTCTGAATTGGGCTTACCTGATAGATCAACAAAAAATTCTTTATGTTTCTGTGAACAATGTACTTGGTTTTAGAAATGTCAATGGATATCAATACGCCGATACTCCAAACGCCAATGGGAGTTTTGCCAGACGGCCTTTGCAACCTGCTAATGATCAGTTCTTCTTTATTGGATTCTTTTGGACGATAAGTGAAAAAGGAACGGACAATCAGTTGAATAATTTATAACAGGTGACGTTTTGGAAATTACATATTACACTCAAAGCAATGCATCAATTCAGGCGATAATTTTAGATCTTCAGAACCTTTTAGTGGCTGCTCTAACATTGGTTTTTTATCCAAAACATTTTTGAAACCTTTTGCATATTTTAAAAGATCATTTCTACGGCTTTTGATTTTTTCTGAAATAGTCTTTGCATCCAAATCATAAATAGTACTGGGCCATGTTCGCAGTGCTTTCTCGATGGCTTCATCCGTAAGTGCCTCTTGTAAAAATGCGGCTTCTTCCATGAAGACCGATTCAGGAATAGTGCTTAAAAAATAAACATCAAAGGGTTGGATCAATCCTGGTAAATAATCGATTTCATTTAAAAATGGTCGCATTTCTGGTGTGACATTTTTATTGGCGATCAGGGATGGGATAATGCCGCTGAGGTTAAAAAAGGCATTGTCACGATCTACAGGAAGCGGAATGGCATTTAGGCCGGATTGGTCTTCCTGAAGTACCCAGCCCCATTGCTTAGCATGACGATCCCAATCGCCAATCACGAGATCAAAGAGACGCGCTCGGACCAACGCATGCGAGTCAATATGTAAACGATTACCTTGGGTTTGCTTCAATTCTTGCAGGTCATCGGTATTTAATATTTTCACGACGTTGCTGTGAGAGGTCCAATTAATGTCACTTTCCGTTTCATGTTCGAGCATGTACAACCGATTTCCGTAGTGCTCGTTATAGTCCCCCAATGTGGGCTGCTTTGGTAAGAACACAATTTTGGGAAACGTATGCAAAATCCCTACAGCTTGAGATAAACTTGCGGCTACGGTTGCACCGTAAGGATGCTGTGCCGAAATACCATCTATCACAATATTTTCCAATCCTAGTTTTTTGGCATAATCAGGGACAAGGGCATCCGGATTTTTATTGATACTTCTCAATGTGTAGAGCATCCCATTGGGGTTTTCCAATTTGAGGGAATGCGTTTGTTTTCCGCCACCTTCCTTGACGATTTTCGAACCGCCAAAAAGAGTGTCTAAAAAAACGACAGGGATTTTTATTGGTGCTGACCAAGCATTTCTGTAATGCTCACCTTGCATCAAATTTTTGAGTTCAGTGCTTTTATATTGATTCGTTGCTTCTATTACAACAGAATCGTGCTTTCTAAAATCGATACCATCAATCGTATCTAGATTGACCAAAATGGAATTCTGTATAGTTTCAGGTTTAGAGTTTAGAGACCAATACACAAGAATGATACAAATTGCCAGTATCGCAGCAAGAATTCCTAAAACTTTTTTCATATCAGTGAAAGCATAAGGATCAAAAATACTAAAGGACGATCAAAACGAGTGCTCTTATTGATTAAAGACTAACGCTATTCATTAGCTTGATGGATTTTGCATCAATTCAGGCTTCCATTTGATATTGCAACCAATGCTGGGCTTTTGTTCTTGATCTATTGGTTGATGATTGATCAAATTATTAAGGGCGTTTCTAATGTCTTTTCCATCCAAGGGTTTAGTATTACCTGGTCTTGAATCATCCAACTGACCTCTATAGACAAGGTTCATTACATCGTCAAAAATGTAAAAATCGGGTGTGCATGCAGCGTTATAGGCCTTTGCTACCTGTTGGGTCGCATCATAAAAATAGGGAAAAATATAAGCTTCATTTGTAGCGTGCTCTTTCATTTTGTCTGGGGAGTCTTGTGGATACTTGTCAATATCATTGCTACTGATGGCGATGAATTCGATGCCTTTGGATTTGTAGTATTTAGCCAATCGGACCAATTCAGGATTAACATGTTTTACGAAAGGGCAATGGTTGCAAATAAACATGATGACCGTGCCATTGATGCCTCTACTTTCTTCAAGTGTCATAACATTTCCTGATACAGTGTCCAGCATTTTAAAACTAGGTGCTTTTGTGCCAAGCGGCAACATATTTGAGGCTGTTTGTGCCATTTTTTTATATATTTAATTTTTAATTTGGATTGCAATGGAAAAGATAGTGACTTTCGAAGACTTCTCCAAAGTTGATATGCGTGTTGGGACCATTATTGAGGTATCCGATTTTCACCAAGCTAGAAACCCCGCGTATCAGTTGGTGGTTGATTTTGGTACTTTAGGCACTCGGAAATCATCCGCACAGATCACATCATTGTACACTAAAGAGCAACTTTTGGGTCGCCAAATTATAGCGGTTATCAATTTTCCGAAAAAACAGATTGCCAAGTTTATGAGCGAATGTTTGGTGATGGGTGTTGTCAATGATAAGGATGTTTTTCTAATTAGTCCTGAAGCCAAAGTAAAAAACGGAACCATGGTAAGCTAAAAAACCGTTACAGGATCGTAACGGTTATGCAGTGTGTCTACTTTTAAAATTCAATCTTCAGTGGACTATTTAGATATCTTCAAATTTTATGTCCGTAAAACTATCGGTCGTTTTAGAAGTTACGTGGTCGTTATCTTGAGAAGACCCATCATTATCTGAATAGTCATCTTTCTTAAAATCTTTTTGATGACGTTCGCTGATCACTTCATTACCTTTTTCATCAATGATATAATCGGTCATTTCTTTCAGAATTTCATTGAATTCTAAAAAGTCTTCCTTGTACAAATAGATTTTATGCTTTTTATAGTGGAAAGAACCATCATCATTCGTAAACTTCTTACTTTCCGTAATAGTCAGATAATAATCATCCGCCTTGGTGGATCGCACGTCAAAAAAATAGGTGCGTCGCCCCGCTCTCAATACTTTGGAGTAGATTTCCTCTTTCTCCATCATTCCATTATGATCACTCATGATTTTAATATTAATTTTTATTAGCGTCTCAAAAATCTAAAAAAAAAGATTAGTAAGCAACTAATACATCATTTCTTTTGAATGAAATTCTGTTTGCTATTTGCAAGCGATCACGCTACATATTTATAATCATAGGTTACTTGGATGACGATTCGGTCAATTGTTTTAAATACAAGTTTTTATAATAGCCGTCGGAGTTAAGAAGACTGTCGTGGGTGCCTTCTTGCAAAATTTTTCCATCTTCCAGTACGATGATCTTATCTGCATTTTTTGCAGACGACACACGGTGGCTAACGATTATGGTCGTTTTTCCTTTAGTAACGTTGTTGAGGTTGTTTAAGATTTTTTCTTCGGTTTCTGTATCCACCGCGGATAAACAATCATCAAATAGTAGTATTTGCGGTTCTTTGATAATGGCTCTAGCGATAGAGATGCGTTGTTTTTGACCACCGGAAAGTGTAATGCCTCTTTCGCCCAAAATAGTATCATAGCCATTGGTGAATTTTTTGATATTTTTATGGACATCAGCGTTTTTCGCCGCCGCTATCACATCATCTTCCGATGCATCTTCCTTACCAAACATGATATTGTTTTTTATGGAATCTGAAAACAGAAAAGCTTCTTGTGGCACATAACCTATGCTATATCTCAAATCTTTGAGATTCAATTGGTCAATTTGTATGCCGTCAACCTGAATGGTTCCACCCTGCACATCATAAAGTCTACCGATCAAATCGAGAATCGTGGATTTTCCAGAACCGGTCTTACCCAATATGGCCAATGTTTCTCCAATCTTAAGGTCAAAACTCACATCGGTCAAGGCCTGGATATTGGTATCAGGATATATGAACGTCACATTTTTAAATTCAATATGACCGTGAATCTCCGAATGCGTAGAAACTTTATTTTTAATTTCAGGTTCTTGTTTCAAAAATTCATTGATCCGTTTTTGAGAGGCTTCAGCCCTTTGTATGATGGAGGTAACCCAGCCAACAGTTGCTACGGGCCATGTGAGTAAGTTGACATAAATAATGAATTTGGCGATTACACCAAGACTTTCAATTTCGCCATTCATATATTGAACCCCGCCTATATAAATCACAATAATGTTACTCAAACCAATAAGGAAAATCATCAATGGAAAAAAGAGCGCTTGCACTTTCACCAAATCTAGATTTTTTTGTCTGTTTTCAATAGATAAGGTTTCGAAATCCGAATTGATCCGTGGTTCGATTCCATAGGATTTGATTACCGAAATACCACTGAAAGTTTCTTGGGAATAGGTTGAAAGTTTTGAAAGCCATACCTGAACGATCGTACTTTTCTTATGGATCTTTCTGCTCAAAACATAAATAAAATAGGACAGTACCGGCAGTGGAATGATGGTATAAAGCGTGAGTATGGGCGCTTCTCTAAACATCAAGTATAATGCAATCACAAATAATGTAAGTGTATTAATGCTGTACATAATGGCAGGCCCTACATATTCGCGCACTTTACCCACATCTTCACTGATACGATTCATCAAGTCGCCAGTTCGGTTCGATTTGTAAAAATTCAACGACAATCGCTGGTATTGCTGATAAACCTCATTTTTCAAATCATATTCAACGTATCGCGATACATTTATCAATGTCTGACGCATCAAGAATGTGAAAATACCACCGATGATCGCGGCTCCAACAATGTACATGATGTTTTTAAGAAGTTCAGCCTTTACGACGTCGACATCGGTAATGATGCCTCTTCTATAATCATCGATCACGTCTACCGAAGAACCAATTAATTCTGGTGTAAACAATAAAAAGACGCGTGCCACGATCGTAATTAAAATTCCAGAAAGCAGTCGATATCTATATTTATAGAAATACTTATTGATATGTTTTAATTCTTTCATTTAAAATTTTTGATATAAGATCTTAATATTGATCTCACATTTAAAGTTAGGTATTTTTGTTAATCCTCCAATATTGAATTATTTTTGCACTCTGTTTTGAAATAATTCGCAAAACCAATTTTAATTTAAAAGATATGACTTCAAATATATTAAGTCCAAAAGAGCTTACTAAAATGGATCCGGTTTTCGGACAAATGTCATTTGATGACCACGAACAGATCGTTTTTTGCAACGACAAAGATACTGGTTTAAAAGCAATAATAGGTATCCATAACACAGTTTTGGGACCTGCTTTGGGAGGTACGAGAATGTGGCAATATAAGAATGAGTGGGAAGCGTTGAACGATGTACTTCGTTTATCTCGTGGAATGACATTTAAGTCTGCCATTACCGGATTGAATCTTGGTGGAGGGAAGGCCGTTATAATTGGAGATGCCAAAACACAAAAAACGCCTGATTTAATGCGGAAATTTGGTGAATTTGTGCATTCTTTAAGTGGAAAGTACATTACCGCCGAAGATGTGGGGATGAATACCGAAGATATGGATTTGGTAAGAGAAGTTACGCCCTATGTAACCGGTATTTCTGAAAGTAAAGGTGGCGCAGGTAATCCATCACCGATTACTGCTTATGGTGTTTTTATGGGTATGAAAGCTGCAGCAAAGTTCAAATTTGGATCTGATGTTCTTGAGGATAAAACCATTTATGTTGAAGGTGTTGGACACGTTGGCGAGGCTCTGGTAGAGCATTTGGTCAATGAAGGCGCTCGTGTTGTGATTTCTGATATTAGCCAAGCTCGTCTGGAAAGCGTACGTTCAAAATACGATGTAACCATCTACGGAGGAAGAGATATGTATTCTGAAACTATGGATATCTATGCGCCATGTGCATTGGGAGCAACTATCAATGACACTACCATTCACAAATTGAAAGCTCAAATTATTGCTGGAGCAGCCAACAATCAATTGGCAGAGGACAAACACGGTAAAATGCTGCAAGATATGGGGATTGTTTATGCACCAGATTTTTTGATCAATGCAGGTGGAATCATCAATGTATATGCGGAATTGGAAAATTACGATCGACAGGAAATCATTCGTAAAACCGAAAATATTTATAATACAACACTTCAAATTTTGGAACGTGCCAAAGCAAATGATGTAACAACGCATAATGCCGCTGTTAATATTGCCAAAGAGCGCATCGAAACTCGAAGAAAAGAAAATTCAAAATAAATTTTTTAAGAGACCTATTGGTTTACTTAATCATAAAATAATACTATTTTTGCAGAGCGAAAGTTTTAAAAAAACGATCGCTCTTTTTAATTTTAAAAGTTCTTTGTAAATGCTAAATAGACGACACATACGTATCAAAGTCATGCAGACCTTATATGCCTTTGATGGTTCGGAAAGTGATGATTTTAAGAAAGATGAAAAATTCTTGCTTCAAAGTTTAGAAACTATGTATGATCTTTACCTTATGCAGTTATCACTGCTGGTAGAACTGCAAAAACGTGCCGAGGATCACCAAGCGAAAACCCAGAAAAAGCATTTAGCCACCCAAGAAGAAAAAAATCCCAATAAAAAGTTTGTCAATAATGAAGTGCTTCATCTTCTGAAAAATAACGAAGTACTTAAAAGTGAACTTGAGAAACGAAAGATCGATAATTGGTATCTCGATTTTGAATATGTCGATATTATCTATAAATCCATTTTGGAAAGTGTCATTTATAAAGAGTATATGTCTACTAAAACTACTGATTTTAAGCAAGACAGGAATTTTATTGTGGATGTATTTTCTGAAATCGTTGCTCCCAACGAAAAGTTATATGATTACATCGAAGATCATAGACTGACGTGGATCGACGATTTGCCGGTTGTCAATACTATTTTGCAAAAACTGTTACGAAAGGTAAAAAAAGACTCTATTGATCAGCATTTTACGCCGCGTTTGTACAAGGATTTGGAAGATAGACAATATGCCATTGACTTGTTTAAGAAAACACTGTTGAATAGATCCAAATTCAACGAAGAAATTTCGACGAAAACTGTCAATTGGGATTCTGATCGTATTGCCAGTCTTGATGCCATTCTACTTCAAATGGCGATTTGTGAATTTCAGAAATTCCCATCTATTCCTGTGAAAGTCACTATAAATGAGTTTTTGGAAATCGCTAAAGAATATTCTACTCCAAAAAGCAGTTTCTTTATAAACGGTATTTTGGATAAAATTGTAAAGGAATATGAGAGTGATGGTAAGTTAAATAAAATAGGAAGAGGATTGATGTAGTACGAAAAATTCACTACTTTTACGCCCTCAAATTGAAACATTAAATAAATATTATAAGTATGAAAAAAGTAATTTTAGGTTTAAGTGCGTTATGCATGGTCGCTTTTACAGCTTGCAAAGATAACGCTGAAAGTAAAATCAACTCCGAAAATGTTGCAGAAGCAGCAGCAAGAGATGCGAATTCAGGGAAATTACCTTCTATAGAGTTCAATGAAACTCAACATGATTTCGGGACAATTCCTAATGGAACTCCAGTATCAACTGTTTTTGAATATAAAAATACAGGATCTTCTCCTTTGGTAGTAAGTGATATCAAAAGCACTTGTGGCTGCACCGTGCCTTCAGACTGGACTAAAGAAGTGATGCCAGGCGAAACAGGAAGATTTACTGTACAATTTGACGGAAAAGGAAATGGCAACCAAATTAGCAAGACCATTACGATGACTACTAATACAGAAAAAGGTTCTGAAGCGGTATCAATAAAGGCATTTGTAGAAGCAGATCCTAATGCGCCTGCAAGAGCAACGAATTCTGCTCCTGTGATGTCTCAACAGCCAGCATTGTCACCAATGGGTGCGGCAACTACAGTTAAAAGCAGCAAACAACCAGGTCACGAAGGTCATAACCACGATTAATAAATGGGAGATTTAGGATCTTGGTTACCAATTGTAGCTATGTTCGCTGTTGTGTATTTCTTTATGATTGCACCACAGATGAAACGAGCGAAACAAGAAAAGAAGTTTGCTAGCGAACTTAAGGTAGGCGATAGAGTGCTTACGAAAAGTGGCATGCATGGCAAAGTTGCAAGCATTAATGAAAAAGATAGTAGCTGTGTTATTGAAACTATGGCTGGAAAGATCAAGTTTGATCGTTCAGCGATTTCAATGGAAATGAGCAAAAAGTTAAGTACGGCAACTGATGCCTAATTAGCTCAATTACTTATAACAAAAAGCCACTAAATTTTAGTGGCTTTTTTTTTAGCAATTTTTATATTTATCGTTCAAACCAATTCCTTTAATTATCATTGGTTTTATAGTTTCTAAACGCGAACGCTTCGTAGCGTCTCGTTTGGCTACCTTAATATATTCAGAATATTCGTTTTGCTTACCAGGAGTTAAATGCTCAAATGCATTTTTTAATGCAGAGTCTAAGGCAAATGCCGTTTTTAGTTCGGGAGGCAGGCTTACTGCTTTATGGCCGCGTTCAGGCCTAAGTATCTTTCCTAAACTCTGATTACTGATAGCTTCCTTGATATATTTTAGAACAATGGAATGATCAATGTCGTCCATCGATTCAAATCGCATCTGTCTTAACGCTTTGGTTTTTTCTTGTACTTGTTCAAGTAAGTTGTTGTCATCATTTAAAAAGACTCCGTTAAAAAACCAAATACCAAAATGCTTTTTAAAAGCGCCAAGACCTAAGACATTTTTACCTTCGTATGAATACACCGGAGCATTCCATTTTAAATGCTCAACTAATTCAGTAGAACTTATTAAATCTCTTAAGACCGTCAATTCTTTCTCAAAATGAGAATTCTTTGCCATGTATTCTTCAATAGAATTCACTTTTTTCATAATGTCCTTTTGTAATCTTAAATTGAAATGAC
This sequence comes from Flavobacteriales bacterium, assembly GCA_038259855.1. Classification (GTDB taxonomy): domain Bacteria; phylum Bacteroidota; class Bacteroidia; order Flavobacteriales; family Flavobacteriaceae; genus JBPOFM01. The sequence goes on along the minus strand of JBBSOJ010000082.1, from coordinate 3,116 downwards.
GCTACTAGAGGCTCATTATAAAGGCTATTCACTTTTTGAGTGCTGTTAGTTCGGCTATCTTACAGATAACTTCAGTAGCTTTTATCATACTCTCTACAGGTACATATTCATAGCGCCCGTGAAAATTATGACCACCGGCGAAAATATTCGGACATGGTAACCCCATATAGCTTAATTGCGATCCGTCAGTGCCTCCTCTGATAGGTTTGATGAGTGGTTTTACTCCAACCATTGTCATGGCCTTCTCTGCAATATCAACGATGTGCATTACAGGTTCGATCTTCTCTTTCATATTTAAATACTGCTCCTTGATCTCAATACGAACAACTTCCCTTTCATATTGAGAATTCATATCGTTTGCGAGATGTTCCATCATTTCTTTTCTAGCCTCAAAATGCGTCTTGTCATGATCTCGAATGATGTAGTGCAACGTTGTTTCTTCAACCTTACCTTCGATACTGGACAGATGAAAAAATCCTTGATAATCTTCTGTATGTTCTGGCGTTTCCAATTGTGGCAAGGAGTTGATAAATTCTGTCGCAATGTACATTGAATTGATCATTTTACCTTTGGCATAACCAGGATGAACGATTTTACCTTTTACTTTGACAATTGCACTGGCAGCATTGAAATTTTCATATTCCAGTTCTCCAATTTGGCTTCCATCCATGGTATATGCCCATTGTGCACCAAATTTATCCACGTCAAATTTATGTGCCCCACGACCAATCTCTTCATCGGGAGTAAAGCAAATTCGAATCTTTCCATGTTTAATTTCAGGATGTTGAATCAAATATTCCATGGCGGACATTATTTCCGTGATTCCCGCTTTATCATCTGCTCCCAAAAGGGTCGTGCCATCGGTAGTTATCAAGGTTTGACCTTTGTACAATAATAGATCGTCAAATATGTCAGGAGAAAGAACGATATCCTGCTCTTTATTTAAAATGATGTCCTTACCATCATACTTTTCAATGATTTGAGGATTGACATTCGCACCCGTAAAATCGGGTGAAGTATCCATATGCGAGACAAAGCCGATAATTGGTACATCATGCGCTACGTTACTAGGTAAAGTTGCCATGATGTAGGCGTTTTCATCCATAGTAACATCACTCATTCCAATACTGATCAATTCGTCTTTTAAGATATTCGCCAGATTCCATTGTTTTGAGGTACTAGGTGTCATGTCGGATGTTTCATCAGATTCGGTATCAATTCTGGCATAGCCAATAAATCTATTTATAATGTGTTGTTTATCTATCATAAGTGATGATTTTGTTCAGCAATCAAAATTACCATTAATTTTCAAAATTAATTGAGGCAGATTTTATGAAATGAATGGTATTTTTGCACAAGACTATTAACATTATGTATACGTTTTTCATCCGACCATTTTTATTTCGTTTTGATCCTGAACAGGTTCATCATTTTACATTTTCAACCATACATTTTCTCTGTAAAATCCCAGGTATTTCCGCTATTTTCAAAGGCTTGTATGCTGTTGAGGATAAACGACTGGAGCGAACACTCTTTGGTTTGACGTTTAAAAATCCCGTAGGATTGGCGGCAGGTTTTGACAAGGACGCCAAATTATACAATGAATTGAATAATTTCGGTTTTGGCTTCATCGAGATTGGTACTCTAACGCCTAAACCGCAGGATGGCAATCCTAAAAAACGATTATTTAGATTAAAAGCGGATCAAGCAATCATAAACAGAATGGGTTTTAACAACGGAGGTGTAGACATGGCTGTTGAACGTTTAAAGAAGAATAAAGAGGTTTTGATCGGTGGAAATATTGGAAAAAATAAAACCACGCCCAATGAAAACGCTGTGGACGATTATAAAATCTGTTTCAACGCCTTGTTTGATCATGTCGATTATTTCGTGGTCAATGTAAGTTCTCCTAACACGCCCAATTTGCGTGCGCTGCAAGACAAAGAGCCTCTAACGAAACTTCTCAACGAACTTAAAGTTGAAAACTCTAAATATCAAAGGCCAAAGCCTATCTTACTCAAAATCGCTCCCGATTTAACTGATGATCAATTGTTAGATATCATTGACATTGTGCGGGAAACTAAAATTGATGGGGTTATAGCAACAAATACCACGATTTCTAGAGAAGGCTTGCATGATCAGCATAGCAAAGAAATGGGTGGTTTAAGTGGAAAACCTTTATCGAAACGCTCTACAGAAGTCATTCGTTTTTTATCTAATAACAGTCATAAAGCTTTTCCTATTATCGGAGTAGGAGGAATCCACTCCGCCAAGGATGCCTTGGAAAAATTAGACGCCGGAGCAGATTTAATTCAGCTTTACACTGGTTTTATCTATGAAGGGCCGAAGTTGATAAAGAACATCAATAAAGCGTTATTGAGACGTTTCTGATGGACTTTAATATACTCTTGTCATTTACAATTGCAACGTTAGCGTTAGCACTGTCGCCAGGACCAGACAATATCTATGTGTTAATGCAAAGTTTGGTTCACGGTAAAAAATTTGGACTTGCTACCGTAAGCGGTTTAATGACGGGCTGTTTGGTACATACCACAATGGTCGCTTTCGGCGTCTCGGCGTTGATTAAGGCAAATGATTCTGTGTTCCTAGCTATCAAAGTATTTGGAGCCCTCTATTTACTTTTTTTAGCTTACAAAGTATTCAAAAGTGATGCTGAATTAAGCATTGATAATACGTCTATCCCTAGAAAAACGACGATGCAGTTATTCAAGCAGGGTTTCGTAATGAACGTATTGAATCCAAAAGTGTCAATCTTCTTTTTGGCCTTTTTTCCTGGATTCCTTTTTAGTAAGACCATGAATACGGTTTTACAATTTTACATATTAGGTTTATTATTCATACTGGTGTCTTTCGTGATTTTTGGAAGCATCGCTATCTTGTCAGGATTTATATCGGATTATATCAATAAAAATAAGAACACAGGTCTCTTTCTCAAATGGTTGCAAATTGTGGTTTTTGTTGGTATTGCCATATTCATTTTACTCTCGAAAAAAACGTGATATTATATTTTGCATCCAACTTGAGTTAACGGTAAATGTTAAAACCTGGCTATGGGCTATCGAAAAAATAATCTTATTTTTGAAGGTCCTTAAATT
>JBBSOJ010000081.1:0-12231 GCA_038259855.1 Flavobacteriales bacterium | reverse complement strand
TTTACAACGGCTCTATTGATAGGTTCGGTGGTGTTGATGGCGACGATTTGGCTGGAGGCACTCAAGATAACGGCACACAAATTGTTCTGAACGCGGAACCGGGTGCAAATTCTTTTGTAGATCCGGTTGGGGGAGACGGTGGTTTTACAGAAATTGACGATATAGGTGATCAATATTTGATTACGACCTATCCCTACAATAATCATTTGTATATAAATTATCCGTCATTGAATGGAGGCTATTATATTTCATCAGGTGGCGCATTCTCGCAACCGAATGGAAGTTTTATCAACGAGGCCGCATTGGATAAAAATCTTAATATTCTATATTCTAATATATCTAGAGGAACTGATAGAGCGATTGAACGAACTTCGAATTTTACGAATGGTGAAAATGGCATCATCAACGTTAATTTATCGAATACGCTTCTGAATTCTTCACCAAGCGCTTTCAAAATCTCGCCTTTTACGACAGAGAGTACCACACTGATGGTTGGATTGCGAAATGGGAGGGTTCTAAAAATTAACACCGCGGATGTAAGCCCATCATGGTTTAATATTACAGGACCAGGATTTGTTGGAAGCATCTCTGATATAGAATTTGGACAAAGTGAACAGGAGCTGTTTGTGACCATGCATAACTATGGAGTTCAAAGCATATGGTACACTGGTAACGGCGGTACTACGTGGAGAAGTTTAGAGGGCAATTTACCCGATTTGCCAGTAAAATGTGTGTTGCAAAACCCTTTAATTCCCAATGAATTGATTATTGGTACTGAATTGGGTATTTGGACAACTCCAGATTTTACGGTACCAAATCCTATCTGGGTACCATCGTATAATGGCATGAGTGACGTCACCGTGATGGACTTGGATTTAAGAGCTTCAGATCAAACTATTCTGGCCTCAACATTCGGTAGAGGATTATTCACAGGGAATTTTTCTTCTGATCCTCTAACCGTTGCTGATTACGTATTTAATCAGAAAATGATTTCTGTGATTCCTACGGTGTCAGACGGGACTATTACAGTATCTTCCAAAACTAATTTAGAAATAGTGACTTTAAGTGTGTATAACATCAATGGACAAAAAGTCTTCAATAGGTCTTTAGATCTTTCTGCTGGGCCAAAACGTTTGACGTTTCCTTTTGATTCAGGAATTTACTTTGCTGAATTCAACATGGGTACTACAAAGGAAATTACACGAATCATCATTAAATAATAGATTTGTTGATTGGTTTTAACAGAAATTTGAAAAGGATATATAACATTTCGTCGAAAAAATTTGCTTTTTAACGGCATTTCGCTATATTTGAGTTCAAATCAATAAAACCTACTTAACATGAAAAGTAATCTACTTGGTGCTATTGTTATTTTTTTTGTAACGCTAGCCTTTCTTATGGTAATCGACGATATCTCGAATAGCAAAAACTCTCAAAAACATCACAATGTTGAGGTTTATGATTCCAATCAACAACCCGATATGGTGATCAATGACCTTGAAGAATAAGATTCTCAAATTCGAGCATCAAGCTTTCTATATTTAATTGTTGAAGCGCTTGAAGTTCTGATAAACTTCCATGGTCTACAAATTCATCTTGTATCCCCAAGCATTTGATTGGTAATGTATAGCTGTTTTTTGAAGCAAATTCCAAAATGGCACTTCCAAACCCACCGGTTACGGCGCCATCTTCGATAGTAACAATCGACGTATAGTGTTCAAAAATGTCGTGGAGTAAAAGGTCATCCAAAGGTTTAACGAACCGCATATCGTAATGCCCAATTTCTTCTGGATGATGGATCAAAGAAATCGCTTCAGTCACATTTTTAGAAATAAATCCGATACTTAAAACCGCTAACGAACGGCCTTTTTTGAGACGTTCGCCTGTTCCTATTTTAATGTGCTCAAACGGTTGTTTCCAGTTCAACGTGACTCCTTTACCTCTCGGATATCTAATGGCTATTGGATGATTTAAGCCCAATTGCGCGGTAAACATGATGTTTCGTAATTCAATTTCATTGCGAGGCGCGAAAATGATGAGGTTTGGAATACAACGCAGATAAGCCAGATCAAAAACACCGTGATGTGTTGCCCCATCTTCTCCTACCAGTCCCGCTCTATCCAAACAGAAGATGACAGGCAGATTTTGTAGCGCCACATCATGAATCACTTGATCATAAGCTCGCTGTAGAAACGTGGAATAAATGTTACAAAAAACGACCATTCCTTGAGTAGCCATTCCTGCTGATAATGTCACGGCATGTTGCTCGGCAATTCCCACATCAAAGGCACGATCGGGCATCACATCCATCATTAATTTAAGGGAACTCCCAGTAGGCATTGCGGGTGTGATACCTACAATCTTTTCATTCCTATTAGCCAATTCGACAATGGTATAGCCAAAGACATCCTGAAATTTTGGAGGCTCGTCTGTCTGAATTTTTGGCACCAGATCGCCTGTAACGGCATCAAATTGGCCCGGCGCATGATAAGTCACTTGATTGTCTTCGGCTTGTCTTAAGCCTTTGCCTTTTTTTGTGATGATATGTAAAAATTTAGGTCCTTTGATGCTTTTCAATCGCTCTAATTCGTTGATAATTGTATCAATATCATGCCCATCAATGGGTCCTGAATAGTTAAAGTTCAAAGCTTCGAAAATGTTATCCTGCTTTTCTGTTCCTTTTTTGACATTGGTGAGATATTGCTTTAAAGCACCTACACTTGGATCGATGCCAATGGCATTGTCATTTAATATGACCAATAAATTTGCATCCGTGACTCCGGCATGATTTAAGCCTTCAAATGCCATTCCGCTAGCCACTGAAGCATCACCTATAATAGCAATATGGTGTTTTTGCTCTCCTTTTAGTTGGGATGCAATGGCCATTCCTAAAGCGGCCGATATTGAGGTTGATGAATGGCCAACACCAAAGGCGTCATACTCACTTTCAGAACGTTTTGGAAAACCACTGATACCGTTGAGTTGTCTGTTTGTGTGAAAGTTGGCTCTGCGACCCGTTAGTATTTTATGCCCATAGGCCTGATGGCCAACATCCCAAACCAATAGATCTCTTGGTGTCTCAAAAACATAATGGAGGGCAATAGTTAATTCTACAACGCCCAAACTGGCACCTAAATGCCCCTCTTTTGTAGCCACAATGGTAATTATATAATCGCGTAACTCTTTTGCAAGCTGGGGTAGCTGGGATTGGTGCAGCGCTTTTAAATCTGAAGAATTATTTATAGAATTTAGGAGCGGTTCTTTCACATCAATGCTACTTAAGTATAGTTAAAATAAACTGAATTTTTTTGACTTGCAAAGTTAGCGGTAATTCATGATAAAAAAGTTTATTTATGAGTTTTCAATTGTTTTTTAAAAGATTAATGTGCTTTTTTCGTTAAAAAAATAAATTCTTTATAGAAGAAAATTTGTGACTCGTTTATTATATTTGTTGAAATAAAAAAAAAATTATGAAGAAAAACTATCCCCTAATTTTAGTTGCTCTAGTGGCAATTCTATCCTTTAGCACAGGATATGCGCAGTCGAAGCTGTCAGAATCAAGTTACAATGCTACAGTTAAAAATTATTTGCTTGATCAAAAACAGAAGTACAATCTATCAGACACTGACATCGCTGATCTTTATCTAAACAGCGAATCATTTTCAAAATCTTCAAATGTTACAAATCTTTATATCAATCAACAGTATCGTGGTATCAAGGTTTTTAATGCGGTTTCGAGTCTAGCTTTAAAGAATAACAAAGTTATTTATTTTGCAAATAATTTTTATGGGTCTTTAGATGCTAAAGTAAATACTAGCACCCCAAGTATCAATTCAAGACAAGCTATTTTAAATGCGGTAAATCATTTTGGTATCAATGGATTGGGAGCTTTGAACGAATTATCTGTTGATAATTATAAACACATGTATTCTTCAGGTAATGTATCACAAAACAACATTCCGGTAGAGCTTGTATTACAGCCTATGGATGATACTACCATTCGTTTGGCCTGGGATTTGAGCATTTATGCTAAAGACGGTGATCACTGGTGGAATTTAAGAGTGGATGCTGTTACAGGTGATATTATCGAAGTCAATGATTGGGTGGTATCTTGCGATTTTGAGAATCATACAGCTGAAAATCATGCCAATCATACTAAAAATGACGACATGACTTCATTCAATCTGTTTAAGAATGCGTCTGTATCGGCTGATGGGGCTCAATATAACGTATTTGCATTACCGGTTGAAAGTCCTAATCATGGGCAGAGAAGTATTGTTACAAATCCTGCAAATGATCTGGCATCTCCATTTGGATGGCATGATACAAATGGCAGTGCAGGAGCAGAATTTACCATTACAAGAGGTAATAACGTATACGCTTATGAGGACCTTGATGGCGCGGGAAATATCGGGACATCACCTGATGCAACTTCAACCCTTAATTTTGACTATCCTTTAAATTTAGCCCAAGCACCTGTCGGATATCTAAATGCGTCGTTAACAAACTTGTTTTATATGAACAATATGATGCATGATGTCTATTATCAATATGGATTCGATGAAAGCAGTGGAAATTTTCAAACTAATAATTATGGGAATGGAGGAACAGGATTTGATGCTGTTTCTGCAGTAGGACAAGATGGCACGGCTTTAAATAATGCAAATTTCGCTACGCCGCCAGAAGGTTTGGCGCCAAGAATGCGTATGTATTTGTGGAACGAGCCAACTCAAAAAACTCTGGTAACAGTTAATTCTAGTTCTGTTGCAGGTCCATACGTTGCCGTCAATCCGGCTAGTACTGTCGACAATAATCTACCGGGCGCAACAACAACGCCTGTAACGGCTGATTTGGTATTGGCAGCAACATCGGGTGCAGTTTCGGCAGAAGGCTGTACGGCTTTTACGAATGCGGCAAATGTCGCTGGTAAAATTGTTCTTATTGTAAGAGGTACTTGTCCTTTTGTTGATAAAATACAGAATGCTCAAAATGCAGGTGCTGTAGGTGTCATTATAATGAATCATAATAATCCGGCAAATGATCCAACCTACACAGAATACGTAAATATGGCTGGTATGACAACACCACCATTTACCATTCCGTCTGTCTTTATCAATAATGCTGATGGTCAAGTCCTATTGACCGCACTGCAAAATGGAGAAACATTGAACACAACATTATTAGACTATCCTACATTTCAATTTGATGGGAGTTTTGATAACGGTATTGTAGCACACGAATATGGACATGGTATCTCAAACCGATTAACCGGTGGAGCGTTTAATAGTAGCTGTCTTAATAACGGAGAGCAAATGGGAGAAGGATGGTCTGACTGGTTCGCACTTATGTTAACAATGAAAGATTCGGATACGTCAACGACACTTCGAGGAATCGCAACCTACTCTAGTGGTGAAGGCACATCAGATGTTGGTATTCGACCAACGCAGTATACAACAGACACATCAATTAACAATATTACTTATGGTGCCACCAACGACGATACCGTATTGGGAACAAATGCCGCAGGTGATATCATTCGTTGGAATGAAATCGTTCATAATATTGGTTATATCTGGGGTTCTATATTATGGGACCTAAATTGGGCTTTAATTGATAAATACGGCTTTGATAGCGATGTCTATAATGGTACTGGTGGAAATAACCGCGCGATGCAATTGGTTATTGATGGATTAAAGTTGCAACCATGTAGACCAGGATTTGTTACAGGAAGAGATGCTATTTTGGCAGCAGATATGGCAATTTCTGGTGGTGAAGACCAGTGTCTTATCTGGGAAGTATTTGCCAATAGAGGTTTAGGAATTGGTGCAGCACAAGGTACTCCAGCTAGTATGGTAGATCAAACAGAATCTTTTGATATGCCTCCAGCTTCTGACCCTAGTTTGGCAAATTGTACCTCATTAAGTGTTGGTGAAAATGATTTAAATAATTATAAAATCTATCCGAATCCAACTTCTAATGATATCAATATTGTGGTCAATAGAAATTATGGTAAAGTTGAAGTGACGATGTTCGATCTTAATGGTCGTAAGGTCTTCAGTCAACAGGCTACTTTGGAGAGAACGTTAAACGTTAAATTTGGCGATCTTCAATCAGGTATCTATATCATGAATATTCAAGGAGACGATATGAGCATCAATGAAAAAGTGATCATCAAATAAACTGATGTTCATTCACATAAAAAAAGACAGCTCTAAAGGCTGTCTTTTTTGCTTTTTGATATCTTCAAATGATGTAGACCATCTAATATCTTTCATAGTTAATGGTTCTTTCCTTAACTTTGGCAAGACAACTTGTTATGATTCAGTTTTCAAAATCAGTATGCACCTATGATTCAGCCTTTCGATGATATTTACTTTATGAAGAAAGCACTTCAGGAAGCCAATGCTGCTTATGAACAAGGAGAAATTCCTGTCGGGGCTGTTATAGTCATTGATAATCGAATCATTGCCAGAGCCCATAATCTTACGGAATTATTGGTAGATGTCACTGCTCATGCAGAAATGCAAGCTATCACGGCAGCTTCCAATTTTTTGGGCGGTAAATACCTTCATAAGTGTACACTCTATGTGACATTAGAACCCTGTCAAATGTGTGCAGGTGCTTTGTATTGGAGTCAAATCAGTAAAATAGTGTACGGTGCAAAAGATGAAGAGCGAGGTTGTACCGCTCTCAATACGAAACTCCATCCAAAAACAGAACTTATAGGTGGCGTGCTGGCAACAGAGGCTGCGCAACTTTTAAAGCAATTTTTTATTGAAAAGCGCCTTCTGAATTAACGTCGTTTATCGCCTTCTCGATCACGCATTTTTTGTAGATTTTCTTTTGTAAGCATATAATCTTCAACTTTTTTATCTTTCCATCGATACCAAGAAAATAATGGGAATACAACTAAAAATAATCCGACAACTCCAAATCCGATGAACTTTTGAGAATGTTCAGTTTCCCAAGCAAGTCCGTAAAGTATGCTCGCAAACACTAGGATGGTCAATATGCTAATTAAATATTTCATCATTATTTTGTAAAACTAATTAAATGTCGTCTGTAAGCAGTTAACAATTTTGATTTTGAGACGAATCCATAATATTTTCCATTTTTGATTACAGGTAAATTCCAAGCTCCGGATAATTGAAATTTGTCCATAACAATTTGCATGGAATCTCTATCAAATTCAATCACATCTGGTGGACTGTGCATGTACAATTCTACAGTTGTTGAGTTGTATAGTTCCTGATCAAACATAAATTCTCTAATGTCATCCAATAAAATGACACCAAGAAATTCTTCATTGGAATTGGTTACGGGAAATAAATTACGTTGTGATTTTGCAACGCCTTCGTGTAGCATTTCTCCCATCGTCATTTCTGGTTGAAGCTTAATAAAATCCTTTTCAACAACACTTTCTAGCTTCATAAAGGTCAAAACGTTTTGATCTTTATCATGTGTCAGCAAATCGCCGCGTTCTGCAAGTTCTTTGGTGTAAATGGTGTGAGGCATGTAATTTTTTGTAATCATATAGGAGATAGCCACAGTAATCATCAGCGGTAGAAATAATATATACCCTCCAGTTATTTCTGCTATTAAAAAAATAGCTGTGAGTGGTGCATGTATAACGCCTGCAATCAGACCAGCCATTCCGACAAGTGTAAAATTTGCTTCCGACACAGTAAATCCCAAACCGAGATTATTGATGATTTTTGCAATCACATTGCCCAAAGCACTGCCCATGACCATCGTAGGAACGACAATTCCACCTACGCCACCAGCGGCAAATGTGGTAGTCATCGCAATGACCTTAAACACTGTAAAACCAATCAATAAAGCAATAACGACCCAAATGTTATTCTGATAATCCTCAAATGGATGCTTACCTAACGCATGAATATAATTGCCATTGAAAAGATCCTTGGTAAAACTTAATCCTTCACCATAAAGCGGAGGAATGGCATAGAGCATGAGACCTATGGCCAATCCTCCAACGACAAGCTTTAGAAATCGTGTTTTGAATCGTTCAAAAAATTTATAAATAGCAAAATATATTTTTGTAAAATATAACGAAGCGACTCCTGTTCCGATGCCTAACATGATATAGAATATAGTATCGTTGATGGTAAATTTGTCGGATACATTAAAGTTGAAAAGCAAATCGTCTCCCAAGAAGAAATATGAGGTCAATACAGAAGAAATCGACGCCATCAATAATGGTAACAGCGAGGCAAATGTAAGATCAAGGCTAAATACCTCTACTGCAAATACAATGGCAGCAATGGGCGATTTAAACATGGATGCCATTGCGCCAGCCGAAGCACAGGCAATCAATAGAGTTCTCGTTTTTCGATCGATGTGCAATAGCCGGCCCAAGTTGGAACTCATTGCCGATCCCGACGTGATTGAAGGCCCAAGTAACCCGACGGAACCACCAAAACCAACCGTTAGTGGGGCTGCAATCAATGGATAATAGATGTATTTATAATGTATAAAACCCTTTTGGCGCAGTAATGAATATAAAACAGAAGGAATCGCTCTTTTGATATAGTCAGGTGTGCCAATTTCAATCTTCTTCTTGAAGAGGTATTTATTGATTAGATATACTAGGAGCAAGCCTAATACCGGAAGAATGAAGTACAATTGGTTTTGTGAGAACATAATACCATCTTCAAGAGCACTTTCAATGGCGTAGGTAATGTTTTTCAATAGTACTGCCGCTATTCCTGCAAGTAACCCAACCAGAACACTCAAAAAATAAACGAAATTTTTCAGAGAGATATTTTTGTATCTCCAAATGTGAAATCGCTTAATGAATGGTCGTAAAGGCATATTTTGAAACTACTAAAAAATCCTGCAAACTGCAGGATTTAATAATTATGGTTTTAAGTTGAGTTTTAAACTTAATTCTTCCAATTGTTTATGGTCAATGGGTGCAGGTGCATCTATCATCACATCCCGTCCTGAATTGTTTTTAGGGAAGGCAATAAAATCACGAATGGTTTCCTGTCCACCGAGAATGGCAACTAATCTGTCCAACCCAAAGGCCAAGCCACCATGTGGCGGAGCACCATATTGAAAGGCATCCATTAAAAATCCGAATTGTGCTTTTGCTTCTTCAGGCGTAAAACCTAAATAGTCAAACATCAATGCTTGTGTTTTTTTATCGTGAATACGAATGGAACCGCCTCCAATTTCGTTTCCGTTCAGTACCAAATCGTAGGCGTTTGCTTTCACATCGCCAGGATTGGTTTTCAATAACTCCAATTGTCCAGGTTTTGGAGAGGTGAATGGGTGGTGCATGGCATGAAAGCGTTTCGTATCTTCATCCCATTCCAATAAAGGGAAATCCATCACCCAAAGAGGTGCGAATTCTTTCGAATTTCGCAATCCAAGTCGTGTTGCCAATTCCATTCTTAAGGCACTCAATTGAGGACGCACTTTATGGGTGTCTCCAGAAAGTACAATAATTAAATCACCAGCTTTTGCACCTGTAATTTCAGCCCACTTTGCTAAATCAGCTTCATCGTAAAATTTATCGACAGATGATTTATAGGTACCATCCTCATTTACTCGGCAATAGACCATTCCCAGAGCTCCGATTTGTGGACGTTTTACCCATTCGGTCAATTGGTCAATCTCTTTTCGGGTGTAACTATTTCCGCCAGGAACCGCAATTCCAACTACCAATTCGGCAGAATTAAATACACCAAAATCTTTATGCTGCGTGACTTCGTTCAATTCGCCAAACTGCATTCCAAATCTGATGTCTGGTTTATCATTTCCATATAAACGCATGGCATCGTCATATAACATGCGGGGGAATTCCTTTATGTCAATTCCATTTACTTCCTTTAAAAGGTGACGTGTCAAACCTTCAAAAGCATTCAGAATGTCTTCTTGCTCCACAAAGGCCATTTCACAATCAATTTGCGTGAATTCTGGTTGTCTGTCAGCCCGCAAATCTTCATCCCTAAAACATTTCACAATCTGAAAATACTTGTCCATGCCACCAACCATCAACAATTGTTTGAAGGTCTGTGGCGATTGTGGCAAGGCGTAAAATTGACCTGCGTTCATTCTGGAAGGCACAACAAAATCACGAGCTCCTTCTGGTGTTGACTTGATTAAATAAGGTGTTTCAACTTCAATGAATCCTTCATTTGACAAATAATTTCTAACTTCTTGCGTGACTTTCGCTCTGAAAATCAAGTTATTTTTTACGGGATTACGTCTGATATCTAGGTAGCGATATTTCATTCGCAATTCTTCGCCACCATCGGTCTCGTCTTCAATTGTAAAAGGAGGAAGAAGAGCCGAATTTAAAATAGTCAATTCAGACACCAATATTTCAATGTCACCAGTAGGCATATTTGGATTTTTAGAAGCGCGTTCAATCACAGTGCCTTTAACTTGAATCACGAACTCACGACCCAATTTTTGAGCTTGTTCCATCATTGCTTTCGGCGTGCGCTCTTCGTCAAAAACAAGTTGCGTAATACCATAGCGGTCCCTTAAATCGGCCCAAACAATAAAACCCTTGTCGCGTATTTTTTGTACCCAACCCGATAGTATAATTTCTTTATTGATATGTGATGCCGTCAATTCACCACAATTATGACTTCTATACATAATTTAAATTTTGTACATCTTCTGATTTGCCTCGATGTCTGAGGATGCAAATTTAATGAAGTTATGCGATTTACAGATAAAAAAAATCCCCAACTAATAATTGTCGGGGCTTTACTATTTTATTATTGTCCAATCTGGTTGATGGAGTCATCCAAGTCTGCATTGATGGATGTTGATTTTTTTCTAAACCACATTTTGAATTGCATAGAAAGGAAAAACAAAATAGGAACAACAATCAATGTTAAGAAGGTCGCGACAATCAATCCGTAAATTACAGTCCAAGCTAACGGCCCCCAAAAAACCACATTGTCTCCACCCATGTAAATGTTTGGATTGAAATCGCTGAATAAGGTAAAGAAATTGATATTCAATCCTATGGCTAATGGTACTAAACCAAGAATTGTGGTAATAGCCGTCAATAATACAGGACGTAAACGTGCTTTTCCAGCTTTAACAATGCTTTCAAATAAATCATCTTGAGATAAATAATCATCTGGTTCTAAATCCAATTCCACTTTTTTCCTGTCAATCAACAATTGTGCATAATCAAGAAGTACGACGCCATTATTGACCACAATTCCTGCCAGCGAAATGATTCCCACCATTGTCATCATAATAACGAAAGCACTACCTGTGATCACAATACCTCCAAATACGCCTATAAAACTTAAGAAGATGGCCAACATAATGATTGTTGGTTTGGAGACAGAATTAAATTGAAAAATAAGAATAAAAAATATCAAGCCAAGACCTGTGAAAAACGCACCCATTAAGAATGTCATTTGCTTATTCTGTTCTTCAATTTGTCCTGTATAGTCAACTTTGATGTTTTCAGGCATGTTTTCGTAACTCTTCATTTCATTTTGAATTTGAGCTACGATTGCTCCGGCATCGGTAAATCCTGGGGCCATGGCCGAATATATCGTAACAACACGTTTGGTTCCTTTGTGTTTGATGGCACTGAAACCGGAATTGTTCTCATATTTGATCAACGCGGATAGTGGAATGTCTTTTAGCTTTCCGGTATTATCCCTAAACGTGATGTTTTGATTGAAAAGCGCACTTGTGCTGTATCTGTTTTGTTCATTAAAACGAACATAAATATCATAATCTTCACCATCTTCTTTGTAAACACCAGCTTTGGCACCAAAAATTGAATTACGCAATTGTTGGCCAACCTGTGCAGCGCTGACGCCTAACTCACCCGCTTTTTCTCTGTCGACACTCACCCGCATCGTTGGTTTGTCTTTATTAACGTCAATTTTCAATTCTGAAATACCGGCTACATTGGAGTTATTAATAAACTCGCGCATTTTTTCAGCGGTAACAATCAATTCGTTATAATCATCGCCTTCAATTTCAATATTGATGGGAGGACCTGCAGGAGGTCCATTGGCATCTTTTTCGACAGAAATTAAGACTCCTGGATAAATACCTACCAAGGCTTTTTGAACTTTGTCCAATAACACCTTGCTATCCTCACCTTCCCTGAATTTATACTCACGCATGGAAGCCGTAATTTTGGCCTTGTGTGGCATTTCGGCTGCAGATCCGGCATCTGTTTGAGGATTCCCCGCACCGGCACCTACTTGAGAT
>JBBSOJ010000080.1:0-12466 GCA_038259855.1 Flavobacteriales bacterium | reverse complement strand
GCATCATTGGGTCTGCCATTGTTTTTAGAATCGTCATCATCGCTGCAGATATCGGAACGCTTTATTTTGGGAAAAAACTATTGGAAAAACTTAAAATCCCAGTCCATAATATATTTTGGTACCTACTTAATCCTTTCATTATAATAGAATTGACTGGAAGTTTACATTTTGAAGGCATTATGATTTTCTTCTTGGTGTTGAGTTTGTATTTGTTACAGTTAGGAAAATGGAAATTTGCAGGGTTTGTGTTTGCATTGTCAATCTCGGTGAAATTGATTCCCTTGATGTTTTTACCTTTGTTTTATCAATGGTTCATAAAAAGAGGCATCATTATCAATGGTAAGCAAGGAAGCAAAAGGCAAACTGTGTCATCTGAAGACATTGCTGAATCGGTCCCGATAGCTATTGGGAATCCTAGTAATAATATTTATAAATTATTAGGGTTCTATATCATCATTATGGTAACCACACTTCTTTTATTTGCGCCATTCTATTCTTCAGAATTCATTCAAAACTATTCCCAAACGGTAGGTTTATGGTTCGGTAAATTTGAATTCAATGCAAGTCTATTTTATGTGGCTCGTGCGATCGGCTATGGAATTAGCGGTTATAATGTCATTGGTGTCATTGGAAAATACATACCCGTCATCGTTATTATAGCATTGCTTGCTATAACCTTTTTCAGAAATAATAAACAAATGCCGCAACTTATCGCGGCGATGCTTTTGATCTCAAGCTTTTACTATTTCACGTCTACCACAATTCATCCATGGTATTTAGTGACACTCGTCTTATTATCGGTGTTCACTAATTATAGATTTCCGCTGGTTTGGTCTTTCATGATCGTTTTGAGCTATTACGCCTATGCCAATGACACCTATAACGAAAACCTATGGATTATAGCCCTAGAGTATGTGGTGGTCTACGGTGTTTTTATTTGGGAAGTATTTTTGAAAAAGGTTAACTCTCAAAAACCTCGCTTGCATTCGCAAAACATTTGAACTCTACAGTATAATCGTTTGGATCCTTGACGAAAAAGGATTGGTGCTCTCCCACTTTACTCTCCAAAAATCTGACTTCTGAAGTGATGGGATACTTTTTTGATTTTACACCCTCTAATATCGACGTCCATTCTTTTTGGTCGAGGATCAAACCAAAATGAAACGATGGCAAAATGTCACCATTAAAATTATAACTCTTACAATCGAACTTAAACGGACCACACTCTGTAAACGTGATTTGATTGTGATAGAGATTGATATCCGCCCATTTAACAGCAGAACGGCCAATGGTTGCTCCTAGTGTTTCAACATAGAACGCTCGTGTCTTATTGATGTTGACACAAGGTAAAGCTAGATGGAATTGTGTTGTCATAAGCTCTTGATTTGATTAAAGTTAATCAATTTTCCCTTTCAAATTCCATAAGACCAAAAATTTTAAAATGGTACTCTATAGTAACATCTACAAAACAACAAATTTATTTAAGATAATCGTTTATTTGAGATCCTATACACCATAAAAAAAGCCGCCAAATTTTGGCGACTTTAGATACTATAGCTTTTAAATCTCAATGATAATCTAACCAAATATCATGTGTTGATTTGAAAATTCTTCACTTTCAAATTAATCATCATCCATTTCCTCTCCCATTTCTGGGTCTTCCTCTCCAAGTTCTGGATCTTTTATTGCATCTGGATCATCATCTTCAAATTCTTCATAATCATCTTCATCATAATTCTCCATGGTTACCTGTAGTTTCGTGCTCACTTTTACCAAATACTTGGTATCATGTGTAGTCACTTCTACGGCCTCAACAATTTCATTATTGGCATTTTTAAAGGTTATGATATTTTCATCATCATAACCATCAGGATATTTCTCCACCAATAATGATAAGATTTCAGGTGTTAGTTTTTTGAAATCAACAATAACACGTTTAAGGTTGTCTCTTTTATTACTCATAAATTACATATCTAATAGGTAGGCAAAAATAAGCGGCGCCACAATGGTAGCATCACTTTCTATTATAAATTTTGGTGTGTCAATATCTAATTTTCCCCAGGTTATTTTCTCATTGGGCACGGCTCCTGAATACGACCCGTAGCTTGTGGTTGAATCACTGATTTGACAAAAATAACTCCAGAATGGGGTGTCTTCACGTTCCATATCTTGGTATAACATTGGGACCACACAGATTGGAAAATCCCCGGCGATTCCACCTCCAATTTGGAAGAAACCAATACCCTTTTCAGAATTATTAGTATACCAATCTGCCAAGAACGTCATGTATTCAATTCCTGATTTCATGGTGCTTGCTTTCAACTCACCTTTAAGAACATAACTAGCAAAGATATTACCCATCGTACTATCTTCCCAGCCTGGTACAATTATAGGTAAATTTTTCTCTGCTGCTGCATACATCCATGAATTTTTGATGTCAATTTCATAGTATTCCTCTAAAACACCACTCAATAACAGTTTGTACATAAATTCATGTGGGAAATAACGCTCGCCATTCGCTTCAGCATCTTTCCAGATCTTAACGATGTGCTTTTGCAAACGTCTAAATGCTTCCTCTTCTGGAATACAGGTATCCGTAACGCGGTTCAATCCTTTCTCCAGCAAATCCCATTCATCTTGTGGCGTTAAATCACGATAATTAGGAACGCGTTTGTAGTGTGAATGAGCTACCAAGTTCATGATATCTTCCTCAAGATTGGCACCTGTGCACGAAATGATTTGAACTTTATCCTGACGGATGACTTCAGCAAAAATCTTTCCAATTTCGGCAGTACTCATCGCACCTGCCAAAGACACCAACATTTTTGATCCTTTTTCTAACTGCGCTTCATACCCTTTTGCAGCATCAACGAGAGCTGCAGCATTAAAATGCAGGTAATATTTTTCAATAAATTCGGTAATTGCTCCTTTAGTCTTCGTCATCTTCTTCAAATTTTGTTTGTTTACTTCCAGATATACCAGATTCCCTGAAATTACTTTCGTAACCATCTTCTGCGTTGTCATCTAAAAATTTATAGCTTAACATTTTATAATAAAGTTTGGCCGCTAAAAAATCTGACGACTTTTCTGCTGGATCCGGACACAATTCCACAATATCAAAACCAACCACATTTTTATCTTCGAATACTTTTCTTAAAAAATCCAACGTTTCATACCATAACAAACCTCCTGGTTCTGGTGTTCCTGTCGATGGCATAATAGAGGGATCAAACGCATCCAAATCAATTGTGATGAACACATTTTCGGTCATTTGATCAATGGCGCTATCCATCCAGAATTCATCATTAACCATGTCATGGGCGAAATAAGTTTTCTCTTTATCCATAACGGTAGTTTCAATGACATCCATACTTCGGATACCAACCTGGATCAAATTTGTGTTTTGACTCGCTTCATAAACAGCACAAGCGTGGTTGCATTTGCTACCTTGATACTCCTTACGCAGATCGGCATGTGCATCAATTTGAAGCACTGTCAAATTATCAAAACACTCATTGAATGCGCGAATGGTTCCGATAGAAATTGAGTGCTCTCCACCGACGGCAGTTACAAACTTATTGCGTTTGATGTACTTTTTTACCACTTGGTGCACTTCATCAACCATTTTTTCTGGAGACGAATTTTCTGTGACAGCATCAGCAAGATAAACACCCTGTTTATAAACCTCCGTACCAGTTTCTATGTCGTATAGCTCCATATTTTCAGACGCATCCAAAAATGCTTTAGGACCATTGTTGGCACCTTTCTGCCAAGTACTTGTACCATCATAAGGTACTGGAATCAAAACGATTTTTGCCGTTTCTAATTTGGAATATTCTTCATCTATTCCTGCATACGTTATATTACTCATTGTAACCTAATATTTTAAGTAAGTCTTCACTTTTTTGTTGTTCACTGAATAGTTCTGTGGTCATCTGACCATTTTCATCTCTATCAATTAAGATATGTTTTGGCGAAGGTATCAAACAATGTTGTAAACCACCAAATCCGCCTATAGATTCTTGATAGGCACCTGTATTAAAGAACCCAAGATATAAAGGTTTTTCCTTATTGTATTTAGGAAGATAGATAGCATTCATATGCTGCTCACTATTATAGTAATCATCGCTATCACAGGTCAAACCGCCGAGCAATACACGTTCGTAACTATCATTCCAACGGTTGATTGGCAACATAATAAAACGTTTATTGATCGCCCAAGTATCCGGCAACGTCGTAATAAAGGACGAATTGATCATGTTCCACTTTTCCTTTTCGTTTTGCTGTTTTTGGTAGAGCACTTCATAGATAGCACCGCCACTTTCACCAACTGTAAAACTTCCAAATTCGGTGAAAATGTTTGGCACATCAACTTCCTCTTGTTCACAAAACAATTGGATTTGATTGATGATTTCATCTACCATGTATTCATAATCAAATTCGAATGCCAATGAATTTTTTATTGGAAAACCACCACCGATATTTAAGCTGTCCAAAGATGGACAAATACGTTTTAAACTGGTGTATACCTTTAGACATTTGGATAGTTCATTCCAATAATAGGCATTATCACGAATACCAGTATTAATGAAAAAGTGAAGCATTTTCAACTTTACTTTTTTATTGTCCTTAACTTGATTTCTATAAAATGGTAAGATATTTTTATACCCAATTCCCAATCTCGATGTATAAAATTCAAATTTAGGTTCTTCTTCCGAAGCGATTCGGATACCGATATTGAATTTACCTTTTATCTCTTGTGATAATAAATCGATTTCTTCGTAATTATCGATGATCGGAATGCAATTTTTATGACCGTTATTAATAAGTCTTGCAATGTTTGTTACATACTGTTCTCTCTTAAAGCCATTACTGATTACAAATGTTTTATCCGTGATTTTCCCTTCGGCCTTCATTTTCTCAACGATATCAATGTCGAAAGCAGACGATGTTTCTATGTGGATATCATTTTTCAGTGCTTCATTCAGCACATGTTTAAAGTGTGAGCTTTTTGTACAATAACAATAGTGATATTTTCCTTTGTACTTATGTTTTTTAATGGCTTTTGCAAACCAGTCCTTTGCACGACCTATATTATTGGAAATTTGAGGTAGATAAGTAAACTTCAAGGGCGTTCCATATTCTTCTACCAATTTCATCAAATCAATATTATGAAACTGCAAATGTTTGTCTTCAAGCTTGAATTCCTCTTGTGGAAAATAAAATGTTTGATTAATTAAATCAATATATTTAGTATTCATTACGTCTTATTGATGTTTAAAATTCTGAAAAAAAAATTAATTAGAGTATTAAATGTTCAATTGATAATGAAATATCAAACTTGAATTTGTTGATAGGCAGGAATAGACATTCCGTGCAATTGCTTAGTCTTTAATCGTTTCGTGTTTGAAATTGGTTTTATAATGCAACACGATACCGTATAAAAAGCATTATAAAATGATTTTTTATGATTTAAAAACCCAAACGAAAAAACGTTTCTCAACTCTATTAATATATGAATTACAAAAGAACTATAAAAAATTAAAATTATAGTCGTTTTAAATAAATTTTTTGACTCTTTAAGGTAACATTTTTAAGGTGTTAACCTCTTGTTCTGTGAGGTGTTTCCAATGACCTCGGGGAATATCTTTTTTGGTCAATCCGGCTATGGCGACACAATCCAATTTCACGATTTCATAATTGAGATGATCAAAAATAGTTCTAAAAATGGTATTACCTGTATTCTTTATTTTTAAACCAATCTGATTTTTCGATTCACCATCGATATAACTAATTTCTTCAACATTGACAGCTTTTCCATCAATCTTCAGACCAGCTTGTATCTGTCTTAAATCTTCCAATTTTAAATTCTTATCCAGTTCCACCTGAAATAATCTCGGAACTCCTTTATTGGAGGCCGTAAATTTTTTGGTCAACACATCATCATTTGTAAACAAAATCAGTCCTAAAGAATTACGGCCCAAGCGACCTATAGGCTTAATACGCGCTGTTGTAGCATTAGCCACTAAATCCATTACCGTTCTCCCCTTACCTTCACTAGTAGTCGTTGCAAAGCCCTTAGGTTTATTCAATAAAACATAAGCATTTTTCTCTGGCTTAATACGGGCACCATCAAATCGAACCTCATCTTCAATCTTCACTTTATAACCCATTTCCGTAATCACTTTACCATTGACAGTAACACTGCCCGTAGCAATGTGCATATCAGCATCACGACGTGAGCACATACCGGAGTTAGCCACGTATTTGTTTAAACGTATTTCGTCTGGATTAGATTTTTTAGGAGCTGGTTGTTTCTCTGGAGATGGCTTCGGTGCATTGGATGATTTTTTTCTCATCGGTGCGTTCCCTCTAGCGTAGCTGCCACTCTTTACATTATCTTTTTCTCTTCCAGAAGTCGTGTTGCTTTCTTTCCCCTGGCGGCTACCCGAAGATTTTCCTTTTCCGCTACTACCTTGATGTCTGCTCATTGATATTAATTTGCTACAAAGATACAGAAAGTGTTGTTGGTATCAAGCTGCAATGGATAAATTCCAATTTGAAAAAACTTCCAAAACCTGTTCCATATATTTTTGGTTTTCAGATATGATTCAATACTACATTTACATTGATCAGTACAATGCAGAATACACCTGCCACAATAATAAATTTAAGAATATTATGCAAAATAAGATAATGGATTTTAGTTTTTGATTTCCAAAGAAATAAAATAAAAATCAGTAATAATGCAGCACATAAGTAAAAATAATAAGTCATGTGACCAATATTGAAATATCGAATTAACAAGGTGGTAGGTATAAAGGTAAAAACGGCCAATGTAGTCAACATTATTTTAGACACCGCTTCGCCATACACAATTGGAATGGTACGATAATCCTGTGCCAAATCTCCCTTAATATTTTCAAGATCTTTGGTCAATTCACGCATGGAAATGATCAAAAACAGAAAGGTGGCATGCACAAAAATTACAGTCTCGAAATTTTTGTAATAGATAAAAATGGCAAAAAATGGCGTTATGGTCAATATGGCGGATGTCAAATTGCCAATAAAAGGAAGCTTTTTTAGTTTATGGGAATAAAACCAAATACCAAAGATGTACGTGGAAAAAAATATAACCGCATTGAAAGAAACATAACTCGCCATGACCACAGCGATAAAATTCAATACAAAATAAAACGATAATTTAATATTTTGACTAACGAGGCGATCCAACATTGATTTATTCGGCCGATTGATCAGATCTTTTTCGGAGTCATAAAAATTATTTATAATATAACCAGCTGCTATGACCGAAGCAGAAGCCAAAACAAGCATAAATAAATTGAGATCGAAAACAACCTGTCGTACTGGTTTATCGTGGGCCAAGATATAAATGGAAGTCAGATATTGTGCAAGGACAATAACGAGAATGTTGTAGCCGCGAATTACAGAAAACATGCTAAAGAATTTTAGCAACAGGTGTTTTTGTTTGCGAGATAGCATTTTAGGTCCTTTAGAAGTTGTAAACCACTTCTAACTTATAACCAACCAATGATGATTTTGCTTTTTCTATATCTTCCGTAAATCCTAAAATATAGCCGCCGCCGCCAGAACCGCATAATTTTAAATAATAATCATTGGTATCGATTCCATTCTTCCAAAGTTCGTGGAATTCTTGAGGAATCATTGGTTTAAAATGGTTAAGAACCACTTTTGATAACTTTTTCGTATTTCCAAACAAGGACTTGATATCTCCCTTCAAAAAATCATCTACACAAGCATCTGTGTGTTTAATGAATTGATTTTTGATCATTTTACGAAAACCTTCCTGTTTCATACTTTCCATGAAAATACTTACCATGGGTGCTGTTTCGCCGATAATTCCGCTGTCCAATAAAAAAACGGCCCCTTTTCCATCTGCCTTTTGAGAAGGAATACCGGTAGCCTCAATATTATCTTTAGAATTGATAAGAATTGGAATGCTTAAATAACTATTCAATGGATCGAGACCTGATGATTTTCCATGGAAAAAAGATTCCATGTCAGCAAAAATAGACTTTAAAGTCAGCAGCTTTTCTCGAGTCAGATTCTCTAAAACCGTAATTTTATGTTGTGCATATTGGTCGTAAATGGCTGCAACTAAAGCACCACTGCTTCCGACACCATATCCTTGTGGAATCGATGAATCGAAATACATTCCCGATGCTACATCAGCTTCCAAAGATTCCAAATCAAACTGAACCAATTCAGGATTCAAGGTTTTAAGATGGTCAAGAAAACGTTTCAAATTAAGATTGGAAGCGATCGCTACGTCTGTAGTCAAGCCATCTGATTTTAACGCACCGTTGTAAAAGTTATAGGGAATTGATAAACCTTTTGAATCTTTAATGATTCCATATTCTCCAAAGAGCAGGATTTTCGAGTAAAATAGAGGTCCTTTCATAAGCAGTCTTCAGTTAGCAGTCACAGAATGCCAAACATGTATTACAAAGATACATAATATTATTTTATAATTTTTGCTCCAAATCCAATTTGGTCGCAAATATAATGTCCGTTTTGACAATGTGCAACTAGCTCACTTTTAATAAATTCTAAAATTTGAGAGGCCTCGTTCTTTGGATATAAGACATGGACATTGGCGCCAGCATCCAAGGTGAAACTGACGTTCAGACCTGTTTCCAATCTAAAATTCCAAATCTTATTGATGATTTCCAACGTATTTGGTTTCATTAAAATAAAGTAAGGCATGCTGGTCATCATCATTGCATGCAAAGTGAGGGCCTCACTCTCAATAATAGCTATAAAAGACTTTAAATCTCCCGATTCTAAAATAGGCTTTAATTTTGCAAGTTGGTCATGGGCTTGCTTAAACCTATTTTGAGCATAAGGATGATCATGCATTAAATTGTGACCAACAGAACTGCTCACTTGCTTTTCACCCTTGTCAACCAATAAAATGGTATCTTGAAACTCCTTAAAAACATCATGTACTTCGTAAGGATATTTAAGCCCGAATAAATCGGAACTACCTTCAATTGTTTCGTTCTCACCCCAAACCACAAGATCACCTTCAATACTACGACACGCACTACCAGAACCCAAACGTGCTAAAAAGGATGCCTTTTTGTTAAAGTATGTTTTGTTTTGAGAATTTTGTGAATCGTTTAAATCATTCGAAACGTCAGCCTGCATCAATTGTTTTTCTATAGACATCAAACAAAGCGCCAAAGCGCTCATACCACTTGCAGAAGATGCAATCCCAGAGCTATGAGGAAATGTGTTTTGAGTCTCAATTTTAAAACGATACGCTTTCAAGAAAGGCAGGTACATTTCAATTCGCTCGAAAAACGTCTGGATTTTGGGTTTAAAGTCATCTTTCTTTTCACCGTCTAAAAATATCTCAAATTCGAAATCTTCATTGTTTTCTTTTTTGATGAATGTTACGGTTGTTATTGTTTTGCATTCATTCAATGTAAAACTGATGGATGGGTTCTCTGGAATTTGATCTTTCTTTTTCCCCCAGTATTTGACCAAAGCAATGTTACTTGGAGATTCCCAGGTCATTGATCCGTCATTGATTAAAAAAGTATAGGGTTTTGGGATAAAGTATTGTTCGCTCATTCGTGGTACATCTTGCTACAAAGATACTAACTTTAGTAATTCTTTAAAGGACCTAAAGAGCTATGGATTTATGATGTTGTAACAATTTTGATTAGTTTCTTCGAATGCGCTCTTTAGTAGAACTTATACGACGTATTGGTACACAGAATTTTGAAGCATCGTCATTTCAAGAAAGTTAAGTCATTATGCCTTAATAATAAACGCCCCTATCAAGTCAGAATCGATTCATCATTAATTGACTAATTTGTAATGCTCAACGTCCATATTTTATAAAAAATGTTTTTGTTCGCATATCCCCAATTCTGTTAAAATGATCGTTATAATACCTTTTTTATCGACAAAAGCGCAAACTTCCAAAAATTTTTGTAGATTTGGCTGCTTAAGAATTTAATACGCCCATATCTATAATAGATTTATCCTACATGAATCGACTGTTATCATTTTTTTTTTATGTCACACTATCACTTTCTTTGTTCCACCAAGGAAACTGTAGCGCACAGACTAGCCTCGACGATAACACTTTACATCTTATAAACTCCGAACGTATAGATTGGCTTATAGCCCATGATAGCCTCTATCAAGCTACGATGTTGATCAATTACAATATCAAATATTCAAAAAGTAACGATTCACAACTAGCAAACAACTACAATACATTAGGTAAAGTATTTTCAAAAATGGGCAGTCATGTAACGGCTGAAATCTATTATTTAAAAGCTTTAGACATTTACAACTCCCAAAATAATCTTGCTAAAAAAGATGATGTGCTTACCAATTTGGCAAATTGCTATAGTTCTCAAAAGAATTATGTAAAATTTGATAGTATTATCCCTATTGCAGAACAGCTTTCTTCCCAGCTAAATAGCATTAATATATTTAATAATTACAACTCCAAAATCAAAAAAGACAATAATCTAAAGAATCATGAAGCTGTTTTAAAATCTACGACCTTAGCTCTAAAAAAGATAGAGGACATGCCATTTAGAGCAGATGATACCATTTTTAGTCTAAAAAGTAAGAAACGGCTGATTTTATCATATCAGTATTATAAGGCACTGGCCATGATAAAATTAGGTCAATTCGATGCAGGTTATAAGTTACTGTTTGCAATTGATGAAGCAGAATTTAAGCAGAATGTTAAGTCCAAACATTTTTCTTCAAATGAAATAGCGACGCTTAATTATTACAAATTCAGATATTACAAGGATTATAAAAAAAATCTTGAAGCTGCCAATAAATATTTACTGATCTCTGACACCTATAAATACGATGCGATAAAAAATCTTGAAATCCAAACGTCCAAAAATGGCGAATTGATCTACAAAATCATTACAACTCAAGAAAAACTAAAGACAGCAAATGAGGTAAGACAAAAGGACAAGAAAATATCATCAGCATTCTTGACATCCACCATAATTTCCAGCATTCTTGTGCTCGTACTCACTGGCTTTATTTATTATTACAGCAAAAACAGAAGACGGATCAAATTGATGAATGTCAAATTAACCAGATCCAATAAAAAACTCATGCAAATTGATAAGGAACGATTAGAATTCTTCTCGGTATTGAGCCATGAATTACGAACTCCAATCTATGGTATCAGCGGTCTTGCATCACTTATAGAACAAGAAAAAGATAAGCATAAAAAAAACTCATATCTCAAAGCTTTGATTTCGTCCAGTAATTATATTTCCGTTCTTATTGACAATGTGCTTCAGGCTACAAAATTAAAATTTGACAAAAATGAATTAAGGCTCAAACCCGAAAAGATCTCAAGTATTGTTACCAATATTACCGATACCGTTAAGGCTACGGCTGAAAATAAAGGCTTAAAAATTATTTCTAAAATAGAGAAATCGCATGCTGATGAATATGTGTTGGCTGATAGAGTTGCATTAAGTCAAATATTGATTAATCTTGTCTATAACTCCATTCGCTATACAAAAGAAGGGTTTATTGCCATTGAAGTTCGTGAGAGCAAGAGGACCCGGGATCAGGTGACGCTCTTTTTTGAGGTCAGGGATTCTGGGATTGGTATCAAGGCGGAAAATCGACACATTGTATTCAATGCTTTTGAAAACAAAAGTTTTTTAAACAAGAATAGTAATGGTACCGGATTGGGACTCTATATCGT
Organism: Flavobacteriales bacterium; assembly: GCA_038259855.1. Taxonomy (GTDB): domain Bacteria; phylum Bacteroidota; class Bacteroidia; order Flavobacteriales; family Flavobacteriaceae; genus JBPOFM01. The sequence continues at coordinate 711 of JBBSOJ010000080.1, read as the reverse complement.
CAAGACGCTATTGGAGAGCCACAACAGTGACATCGATTTTTCATCCATTCCCGATGAAGGTTCCATTTTTTTCTTTTCAATTACATTTGATTTATGCGCTGCTCCTGTTGTTAATGCCCAATTACCAGTGTTTAATACTTCCAGCAATGTGTTGATTGTTGATGATAACAAGATCAACTTATTAATTACCCAAAAGAACATCGAAAAAATTCCTGGCTATCGTTGTGAGACTGCTTCGAATGGTGAGGAAGCGATTTCTATGTTAAAGTACAAACACTTCGATCTCATCTTAATGGATATTAACATGCCTGAAATGGACGGGTATGATGTTACAAAACATATCCGAACCTTTAATGCGCATATCCCTATCATTGCGCTTACTGCTATGAATTCGGCTGAAATATTAAATAAGGCTGAGCAAAGTGGAATGAATTTCGTTTTGAACAAACCTTACAACTTTGAGGTGTTTAAAACCACGATCCAAAATCATACACAGATCTTACAGCATTGAAAAATGGCTAGTGATCCATGATGTGTTTTGAGACCACATAGGCTCCTGTCCATGCGTTTTGAAAGTTAAATCCTCCAGTCACGGCATCCACGTTAATGACTTCTCCTGCAAAATAAAGATGTGGATGTAACTTACTTTCAAAGGTTTTGAAGTTTATTTCTTTTAGTTCCACACCACCGGCCGTAACAAATTCTTCCTTG
>JBBSOJ010000079.1:0-12476 GCA_038259855.1 Flavobacteriales bacterium | reverse complement strand
GAGCGCATTCTGATGATAGTTTCTTCTTCAAAAAATTCCTCCGTGTCGATCTCCACAGCGTACGGAATCTCTTTTTTATAATGCATCAGGATTTTTTCTCGTATGATTTCATTTACGAAAAAGCGTTCTGGTTTATCCGTTAATTGATCTTTTGGATAAAACGCAGGGGATTCTGGTAGTAACTCGACAATTCTACTAAAAACTTCCTTGACATTGAATCCTTGCAAGGCTGAAATAGGATAAATTTCCGCATTGGGCACTTTTTCTGTCCAAAGCTGCACCTGGTTTTCCAACTGTTCCTGATTCGATTTATCGATTTTATTCAAGAGTAATAATACAGGGATGCTGGAATTGGTGATTTTACGAAAAAAGGCTTCATCCTTCAATTCCTGCTCCCCAATTTCGACCATATAGATCAACACATCGGCGTCATCAAAAGCAGATTTGACGAAATCCATCATGGATGCCTGTAATTCATAAGCAGGTTTAATAATCCCTGGCGTATCGGATAAGATCATTTGAAAATCCTCACCATTAACGATACCTAGTATTCTATGACGCGTTGTTTGTGCTTTAGACGTGATGATTGATAGCTTCTCACCTACAAATGCGTTCATCAACGTAGACTTTCCGACATTAGGATTTCCTATAATATTTACAAAACCGGCTTTGTGCATTCCTTTAGTATTTTGGATACAAAGATACGTAAAATGTCTATAGTCGACTTATGAGATGATGCACTACTTCTCATCACTTTTGGATCCCTCCTTTTCCTGTTGATCCAACAACTTATTATATTCGGTATGGGAATCATGTCCGTACTTTATGGAATACTGCCTTGTAAATTCGGCACCAAAAAAGAATATCAAGCTAGAATAGGACACCCAAAGCAACACCAAGACAATACTTCCTGCCGCGCCATACGTTGACGCAGGATTTGATTTCCCAAAATAAAAACTCAATAAAAATTCACCCAAAACGAATAAAAATGCCGTTAATATGGCCCCGATCCAAACCGTCTTCCATCGAATTTTTGTGTCGGGCATGTATTGAAACATGAGCGCGAATAAGGTAGATATAATTCCTACGGACAGCAAAAAGTTAATGGCATATAAAAGGTATAATACCACATATGGAAACACTCTTTGAATATAATCCGTTAATGCGGAAATAAGTGTAGTTAGTACAAAACTGATCAATAATAAAAAACCAATGGCGAGTATAAAAGCGAAACTTTTAGCCCGGTCTGTCAGGATTTTTTTAAAGCTGAAGGCGGACGTTTCCCCCACCTTCCATATAAGATTCAAGGACACCTGTAACTGGTAAAATACACCCGTGGCACCAAAGATCAGCGTTGCTAGACCGATGATTGTTGAGATGAGATTACTTTCAGCATTTTGAGTTTCTTTTATCATGTTTAATATAGACTCTGCAGCGTCCGGACCCAATGCAGAAGACATTTGTGCATTCAATTGACCGGTGACAATTTCTGGTCCCCAGACGCGGCCTATAAAATTGATAAGAATAACCAGCAAACCAGGCAGTGCCAATACTGCATAGTAGGCCACTACTGCGCTCATACGCCAAGGATCGTTGCCATCCCAAGATTTATATGTATCTTTCAATAGACTTGGAAGATCCTTGAACTTAAATTTTTGATGTGTGCTATGTGCTTCCAAAAAGTTATGATTTAATTACGATTTTAAAAATACATCATATTATAGAACTAGAGTATCGTAAAACCTAATTTATAGAGCGATGATCTATGAAATCTCCTTGCGATAATTAAGATGCCTTGGTTGTCTTCGCAGTGTATTTTTATGATCAAACTTAAAATAATTTAACACCTTTAAAGTTTAAAAATGCCAGAATTACCAGAAGTCCACGGTTATAAAGTCTATATAGACAGTACGTGCCTACACAAAAAAATCACCAAATTTGAATGTCGGGACGCACGGTTGTTAAAACAGCCCAAAGGTGATTTTGAAACACATCTCCACGGAGCCATGCTAACAGGTACTCAAAGAATCGGTAAATACCTGTTTATAGAAACCTCAGGAGCAAAAATCCTGGTGGTTCATTTTGGGATGACGGGCCGACCTAATTACTATAAAGAAGAAGACGATCGGCCAAAGTTTGGCCACATAGTGCTGACCTTCGAAAATGGTTTTCATTTTGCGTTTGAAAACAAACGTAAATTCGGCTGGTGGAATCTTATTGATTCGATTGAAGACTATAAAAAAGACCATCAGTTAAGCGATGATGCCCGAACATTAAGTTTAGAAGATTTTAAAGCCTCTCTCAACAACCGAAAAACCCATATAAAAAAGATTTTATTAGATCAAAGCGTTGCCGCTGGTGTTGGGAATTGGATGGCGGATGAAATCTTATATCAGGCAAAACTGCATCCGAAAGTAAAAGTGGAACATATGAGTACCGATGACATAGAAACAGTATTCAAAGCCATGAAAAAAGTGATTGAAGTCGCCATTGAAAACGACGCCCATTATAGCGACTTTCCTAAAGATTTTTTAATGCATTTTAGAGAAGAAGGCGGCACTTGCTTTCATACAGGAGCCAATATAGAAAAAATTATGCTTGGGGGAAGAGCGACTTATTTTTCTCCGGAATGGCAGAAGCAATAATTTAGTAATTATTCTAATTGAATTTTTAGAAGTACTTTAAGGCTTAAAATGCTTTTACATAAAAAAGCCTCACGCATTGTGAGGCTTTTTATTATTTAAACACTTTTAGAAAACCAAGCTTTTATAACTTAATGATGCCAATATGCAACAAATCACCTTCTAAACCGTTTGGTCCGTTATCAATCAAATATTGCACATCAATGATGTCATTTGCATTGAAGTTGTACTGAAAAATACCTGACGCGCCAAAAAAATCTGACGATGGTAGGGTTGCGGAACCTCTGGCAATATAACCCAATCTTGTTGAACCTCTAAATACAGCAAAGATATATTTACTTGAGCCAGATCTTAAATTTTGGACAGCCCAACTTGCACTGATCGCATAACTTCCTGCTTTAAGAAGTCGAATTTTTCCATTTCCTAAAACAGTATAATAATCACTATCTATTTCAGTCACGTGATCGTTATTCAAAGGAAAAGCAGTAAAATTAGATGAACCATTAGCTGTAGTTATTGTATTACTACCACCATTTAGATTACGGTACATTGTCAGAATTTTAGATGACTTGGCTTCACAAAGACTTTGCCATCTATTGGTTGGGGTTGCTAACTCATATTGAAACACACAGCTTTCTGTCGTGTTATATACCAACGACCCAATAGCCGGTGATACCAATGCATTCATCTGTGTTGTAGTCACACTTGGCGGCACCAGTGGTTTTGTAGCATCCACAGGTGCAAATGAGCCCCAAACTGGCGCGGCTGCCGTCCCTGTATTGATCTGTAAGGCATTAGTGGTTGTATTGAATATAATAAGACTTTTAGCAGGCGAGGTTATCAAATCTCTTTGAGCAGTTGTCATTCTAGGGGCGAGCAATCCTGCCGTGGTACTTTCTAATTGCAGCACACTAGAAGGGTCAGGTGTTTCGATACCGATACCAACTTGGGCATTACTTGTAGCTGTAAACAAAAGACATAGTGTGAAGAGCGATAAAATTGTTTTCATAGTATTTTTATAAATTATATAATTAGGTGTAAACCGCAAATTAACACCAAAAAAAGTTAGAAATCAACCAATAATAATTTATTTATGACGTCGATATTTTACCAAAAAATTGTATTTAATTGATTTTCAATATGATATATCCTGATTTTAAAAATTATATTTTAACTTTTTCGATTTAATTTAAAGCTTTTTTATTCATTATTGGCAAAATTTCATCGTTAAAAAGTCAAAATAATCGATAAGTTGAAAATTTTTAGGTTATTTTTCTTATAAATTATTTGAATATATTAAATATATGACGTTTCTTGCAGCTTGCTTTTAAAAATCATTACATGAAAAATTTATACCTCTTATGTCTCTTTAGTATCCTCACTTTAACAGTGGATGCTCAAAATTTATCCTCTACAATGACCATCAGTGGCGGGACTTCCGTTTCTGTGGTGTCTGGCACTACGGTCTATGCGGATAATGTTAATCTGAAATCGACTTCCGATGCCTATTCAAGCCTTTTATTAAATGGTGCATTAGGAGCATCAACCATCGTTAATTACGACCGATTTGTGAATAAGGAAGCTGCGGGCACAACCACAGGTAACGATTTAATTTCCTTGCCTGTAAAATTAGCAGGCGATGTCACTTTTGCCGAGTTTTTAGATTATAGCGCTGATGGCGGAACGACCCCCAACTCAACACTAATTTTAAATTCTACGGTAACGCCGACATTATATGCTTTTGGTCCTTACAATAATACAGCACAAGCCTACGTTACTTACAATGCGCTTGAAGCCGAAGATGGGAATACGTTATTGACCAGAGCCACTGGGTATAGAGCCGCTATCGATGAAGATGAAATTCCTGCATTAGAGACTGGAAGAACCCTACGTTTTACTGGTACGGTATCAACTGTCACCGAGACCGTGGAGATCTCAACAGGAAATAACGTATGGAATTTAATCGGTAACCCATACCCTACTTATGTAGACTCACAAGAGTTTTTAGCCGTTAATGGTGACGTGTTAGATCCTGATGCCAAAGCTATTTATGGTTACAACAGCGGCAATGGGCCAACTTCAGGTAGAATACGTAACTTCACCATTATCAACGACCTTGTCAACAGTGATATCAACATTGCGCCTGGTCAAGGATTTTTAGTGGCTAACGGTCCGGCAGCAACCAATACAATTTCATTTACCATGGCAATGAGACTGTTTTCAGGATCAGATGATTTTATTTTAGGTAGAAATAACAACATTAGCCCCATGGTACGTATTAAAGCAGCAAATGCTTCAACTGATTTCGCAACAGAAATTTATTTCAATGGCAACTCAACATTAGGATTGGATCCAGGCTATGATGCCGCCTTGTTCAATGGTTCAAATTACAACTTCAGTTTATACTCTCATTTAGTCGAAAATAATGTAGGCCGCGGGATGTCCATTCAGAGTGTTGGTTCTTCCGATATCGAAGATGTTATTATTCCTTTGGGTTTAAAAGCCGGACAAGGGCAACAAATTACCTTTAGTATTGAAACATCTACATTACCAGCGGAAAGCCAAGTATACCTAGAAGATACGGTGACTAATACTTTTACGCTATTGAATACTGGCAATTACACATTTACTGCTGCTACTGCCATTTCTGGTGCGGGACGTTTTTACTTAAGAATCGGTAATAGCGCCTTGTCAACTGTAGAGCAGGAAGGTGAAAACTTGAGATTGTTTGCCAGCGATCAACACATCTTCATTAAAGGATTACTATTGGCGGATACAGCAGTTTCGATCTTTGATATCCAAGGACGATTGGTTTTAACAGCGCAATTGGAAGAAGGATCTATTGAAAATGATATTGAAACTGCCTCTTTAAACACAGGTATCTACATCGTTAAACTTAAAAATGAGATTCAGGAACATACCAAAAAAGTGATTATCAAATAGTATTTATAGGCGTTCACGACTGCGTTTCAATTTTAAAGGACTTCAAGTAATTAGATCAAAACAGACATCTAGTTACTTGAAGTCTTTTTTTATAAACATACTGCTACTTCATTAGAATAAACCGAATGGGATCTGCGATATAAGCAGCATAATAAAAAGGTTCCTCCTTAAACTTGATTTGCTAGAAAAATGTTGATGGGATCCTGAATTTTGTTTCAAGTATTTCGGGTGTTGTCGTTTCCTTGCAATTGGAAATCTTTAAGTTCCGCAAAGCCACAACTTATAAATTAGACGATAAGTAATCTTCATACTGTCAAGGCAGGACATTTTTTGCGGGACAGTACCTATTTAGCGCAGTCCAATTAAAGGAATTTCACATTACAAAACGTAAATAAAAGGTTATTATTTAAGTAGTTATACCTATGTTGATTGTCCTTTATTTTCACTTAATTGCTATGGTAAATATGCTTTACATTTTAGAAGGGTATAAACAACAAACCGAGAAAAATAGTATAGTGCAAATACCCAATTGTTCTTGATCATCTAAAAAATATTGTTATTACATAAAAAATAGAATTATCTTTATAATAATTTAACTAACTAAAGATCAACACCCTAACTAACAAACCCAGAATACAATGAAAATTTACGTCATAGCATTTATTACTCTATTCGTGGGTATGAGTCCTGTTTGCCAAGCACAAGACGAAATGATTTCCGAAGAAGTCAAGGAAAACATCAAATCTCGCATCGAAAATGGCATTAATACAGCAATAGTGGTAGGTGTCATTACCTCCAATGGTACGACGTATTATAGTTATGGTGTAAAATCATTAAAGACCAATGAAGTTGTAGATGAAAACTCTGTTTTTGAAATTGGTTCTATTTCAAAAACGTTCACGGGAATCCTATTGGCCGATATGGTTATAAAGGGCGATTTAAATTTAGAGGATCCACTACAAAACCTCTTACCAGCTGGTGTGACTGCTCCTACCAGAAATGGCGAAACAATCAAATTATTTCATCTGTCCAATCACACTTCAGCACTTCCTAGATTGCCTGATAACATGTCTCCGGCCAATCCCGCAAATCCATATGCAGATTACTCTGAAAAGCAATTATATGATTTTCTAAATGACTATGAACTGACGCGCGACATTGGTTCTAAATACGAATACTCCAATTATGCAGTTGGCTTGTTGGGACACTTATTGGCTTCTAAACGAAATCTGACCTATGAGGAGTTAATGAAAGAAGTAATCGCGAATCCATTAGGAATGGACCATACAGGTGTTGTTTTCACGTCTCAAATGAAAGAAAACCTCGCCATGGGCCATAGTAGTGGAGTTCAAGTAGAAAATTGGGACTTACCAATTCTCGCTGGCGCGGGTGCCATTCGATCTACTGCTGCGGATATGCTTAAGTATCTAGCAGCGAATATGGGGTTAGAAAAGAGCAGTCTTTACCCAGCAATGCAATTGGCACATAAAAATTCAGGAAGTGAAGACAGTAATTCTATGGTAGGATTGGGTTGGTTCACAGTGAGTCAAGATGGAATGGAAATTATTCATCACAATGGAGGCACAGGAGGTTATGTCTCATTTGCAGGCTTTGTAAAAGGTGGAGATAAAGGTGTGGTCGTACTGACTAACTCGAATGCGAGTGTAGATGATATCGGGATTCATTTATTGCACCCAACGGCACCTTTAAACACGCCAAAGCCTTTTATTTCGATGAAAATAAAGAGCATCATTAAAATTGAAGGTATCGAAACAGCCACAAAAAAGTACTGGGAATTAAAGGAAAGCCAAGCCGATGACTATAATTTTGGAGAAGATGAGTTAAATAGTTTAGGTTATTCTTTTCTAGCAAAAGAAGACGTCGAAAAGGCAATTGCTATTCTTAAAATAAATGTGGAAGCCTATCCAAATTCTTCAAATGTATATGATAGTTATGGGGAAGCGCTGATGAAGAACAATGACAATGAAAATGCGATTACCAACTACAAAAAATCAGTCGAGCTAAATCCCGGTAATACAAATGCTATTGAAATGCTTAAAAAATTAGGAGTAGATATAGAAAGTCTAACAAAAGAAGTCACTGTTGAGGATGCTATTTTGGAAAGTTATGTAGGCAAGTATGAACTTGCTCCAGGATTTGTCATCACTGTTTATAAAGATGCTAATCAATTAAAAGCGCAAGCAACTGGTCAAGGTCAATTTGAAATATATCCCAAATCTGAAAATGTATTTTATTTAAAAGTAATTGTAGCTCAAGTCACATTTAATAAAAATGAGAATGGCAAAGTTGAGAGCTTGACCTTATCCCAAGGAGGACAGGAAACTACAGGACTTAAATTAGAAGATTAATTGCAATAACCCCCACGCAAGCCATTGTCACTAATGAATACCCAGAAGGTTTGGCCACACTAAAACTTCACAATCCATAAATCGATATAGTCACTAGTCAGCTTTGTGCGCATTTTAAGAACACATCACCAATCCCCTTCCCCCTCCCATACTGCAAAATTTTCACGTAAATTTGCATTTGTTATATTCTAGGCAATAACAAACAGCCCTCCACACCCAAAAACAGTGCTGATAATTGTAAAAATTCATGTGTAAAGAAAATCAATACGAGAGCAACGAATTAATCGACAGGTTGCCAAAACATCTAAAACAATTCATAAAGCCTCAAAACTACGACCATTACACACCTATCAATCAGGCGGTATGGCGTTATGTGATGAAAAAGTGTGTAAATTATTTAGCTGATGTAGCACATGAATCCTATTTAAAAGGTTTGGAACAGACGGGTGTCGGTGTGGAGCGTATTCCAAGTATGTACGGAATGAATCGCATCCTTAAAGAAATTGGATGGGCAGCCGTAGCCGTCGATGGGTTCATCCCTCCCAATGCCTTCATGGAATTTCAGGCAAACAAAATACTGGTCATAGCGTCCGATATTCGACAATTGGAACATATTGAATATACGCCTGCACCAGATATCATTCACGAATCTGCCGGTCATGCACCCATAATCGCCAACCCTGATTACGCCGAATACTTAAGACGATTGGGAGAAATTGGAGCAAAAGCCATTCTCTCCAAACATGATATGGACGTCTATGAAGCAGTAAGAGAACTATCCATACTCAAAGAAGCCGTAGGCATACATCAAGAAAAAATTGAGATGGCAGAAGCCAAGGTCAATGAACTCCAAAATAGAAAAGTCGAGCTTTCGGAAATGGGTCAGATACGTAATTTACAGTGGTGGACCGTTGAGTATGGCCTAATTGGAGAGCTTAATAACCCTAAAATATATGGCGCTGGCTTATTATCCTCTATTGGCGAAAGCAAATCATGTTTAAGTGATAGTGTCAAGAAAATCCCCTATAGCATCGAAGCAGCCTATCAAGAATTTGACATCACCAAGTCACAACCACAGTTATACGTAACACCCGACTTCTCCTATTTAATGCTCGTATTAGAACAGTTTTCTAATACCTTAAGTATCCGAAAAGGAGGACGTAAAGGCTTACAAAAACTCATCGATTCGCAATTGATAGGAACGATAGAATTAAGTACCGGTTTGCAGGTGTCTGGTAAATTTTCAAAAGCCATATTAAATGAAGATAATGAAGTCATCTTCTTTAAAACAGAAGGACCGACCGCTTTGGCATTTCGGGAAAAAGAACTGATTGGTCATGGTATTGATTATTACACCGGAGGATTCAGTTCACCCCTCGGGAAATTGAAAAACATCAATCTCGCGATTGAAGATATGGGCCCCGTAGACTTAAAAGCCTATAACTTTTATGACGGAAAATGGCTGTCCTTTGAGTTTGAAAGTGGCATAAAAGTCGAGGGGCTCAATGTCACCGGCATTAGAAATGTCTACGGAAAATTGATGCTCATCCAATTAAAAGACTGTACTGTTACCTACAAAGAGGAGGCATTATTCTTACCTGAATATGGTGTGTTTGATATGGTAATTGGTAAAGAAATCGTCTCCGCCTTTTCCGGCACTGCGGATAGTAACTCGTTCCCTAATTTGTACGAAGTATCTGCGATAAAGACCATTAAACAAGAAGAATCGGAATCTAATCGCCATTTAGAAAAACAGTATGCTTTAGTAGCAGAAATGAGAGCTGATGGCGTTACAAAAGATACGGTTTTAGCCGAGATATTTAATCAAATTAAAGATAAGTATCCGAAAGAATGGTTGTTGAACCTTGAAATTTTAGAGATTACAAACAATGAAAAACTGTTGCTTTCAATCCATTCACATTTAGCAAAAATAATAGAGAAATTTCCCAAACTAACTGTATTAATAACTGATGGGATAGAGAATATCAAAAAACAGACATCATTAAAATCATAACGACATTCGTAGAGGTTTAGTCAAAACATTTCTAAAAAATTTAAAAGAAGTATCTAGATTCTAGAATAGGTTTATTTTCTGCGACAGCAAAAAGGTATCTAAATTAATATAAAGTTCTAAAACAAAAACGCATCAGCTAAATTTACTGATGCGTTTTTTTAATAGCGGGAACTGGACTCGAACCAGTGACCTTTGGGTTATGAGTTCTAAAGTCTAAATCCAAAATCCTTTTTTACGGGGCCTTCCGAGCTCCAATATTATAAAATCGTATGCAAATCGTATGCAGTTTGAAGTCGTTGTTTGACTTTTTTGTTGTTCACCGAATTTACCAAAAAATCTAGTGCGTACCAATTATTTTTTACCCATATATTCCTGCCACTTTACTAGCAGATATTTTTCAACATTCCTTTCAGTAGTTTTCATAAATCCAAATTCGTAGACGAACAAGTACACCTGTCCTTTTCCGTTCTTCCAATAGTGGGTAAAAAAATTTGGATCGAAACCTTCATGGAGAAGTATGGTAACTCTAATAGTAGATTTCCCAGATTTATTATAGTTTTTTAAGAGCCTTCGGTTTTTCTTAAGCTGTCTATCCACCATATAATAGAAAGTAGGTGTTGAATCCAGCTCTTTTTTATAGTGATAAGAACTTTTACAATAAGCATTACAGAATTTCTTATCAGTCCTGCCCAAAAATTCCTTTCCGCAATTCAAACATTCCCGTTGTGCCATATCCGAAGAAATTATTATACGTCAACTAGACGTATAAATGTACAACTATAAAATCTACAATAGTTATTATTGGTTACAACAATTACAATGGAACTCAAAAAGAACATCACGCTCAAACACTTATTTGTGGCACAGAAAAAGTCAATAGGCCTACACTTCCATGCCGATAGGATTATTTCAGCACTTTTAAGGGAATTACCTGATGTGCAATGGAGTGAGGAATTTGGAATGCACTATATTCTGAACACAAAGGCGAATCTTGACAGCGTGTTCTCCGTATATAAAGGAGTTGCCTGGATCAACTGCAATTACTTTTTTGACAAAAGTAACTCCAAACAACTGGATGATCCTTTGGACCTAACCTGGATAGATAGAAGATCCACGCCAGAGAATTATAGACCATGCCCTCCTGAATATCTACAAAAACTAGAGCTAAAAAAATATTCAAATAATACTGTCAAGACCTACGTTACCTGTTTTGAAAAATTCATCAATTATCATAAGACCATACCCTTGGAAAATATTAACGAGGTGGACATCAGGTTCTATCTCTCACACCTGATCAAGGAAAACCTATCCAACTCGTACCTGAACCAGGCCATCAACAGTATCAAATTTTACTATGAAGTCGTGTTGGGGATGCCGAATAGGTTCTATGAAATTGAAAGACCCAGAAAAGAACGCAAATTGCCAAGTGTGCTTTCAAAGTCAGAGGTGAGGCAGCTCATAGAATGCACAAACAACAAAAAACATAGATGTATTGTAAGCCTCCTATATTCGGCTGGCTTGAGACGAAGTGAGCTTCTCTCGCTGAAGATTAGAGACATCGACAGCAAACGAATGCTTATTCATGTAAGGCATGCTAAAGGTAAAAAAGACAGGTATACCTTACTTTCAAACACCATACTAGGCGATTTGAGATCTTATTTTAGGGAATGGAACCCCCAGACCTACCTATTTGAAGGTAAACCGAACGAACAGTATAGTGCCAATAGCGTCGGTAAGGTTGTAAGTACAGCTGCAAAAAAGGCTATGATTAAAAAGAATGTATCTCCACATACATTACGACACAGTTTTGCAACACATTTGCTGGAAGGTGGTACAGACTTGAGATATATTCAGATCCTATTGGGCCATGAATCTACCAAGACAACCGAAATTTATACCCATGTCGCTATAAGCAGTTTTGATTCTATAAAAAATCCATTAGATTTGTAGGTAGTCACATATGCGGAATAAACACACCGGTGTGTTTATCCCTACGTTGTAGCCAATTAAAAAAATGATTACGGAAAAAGAATTTGAAAATCTGATTTGTAAAAATGAAAGTTCAATTTTGGACTACAAAAGAGAATTCTATGATTTCAAAAAAGATAAAGACAAATCTGTCACGTCAAAATTCGTCAAAGACGTAATTTCATTCTCAAATACGATTAGAACAGAAACATCATTCATCGTTTTCGGAATTGAGGAATTAGAGAATGGAGATTTAGAAATTATTGGAATAAGTGAAAAAATTGATGACGCTATTCTTCAGGACAAAATAAAGGATAAGGTTTTTCCGAGACCGATTTTTTCATTCTATACTTTAAAAAATAAAGGAAAACAATTTGGAATTCTTGAATTTCCCATCGAAAAATATGAAATGCCATTAGTTCCAATAGTAAAAGACCTCAAAGGACTTGAATCAGGAAAAGCATATTATAGAAATGGAACTTCTAACACTGATGCGAGTACTTACGATTCCATAAGAATTAATGATTGGCTTAAATCATT
>JBBSOJ010000078.1:0-12644 GCA_038259855.1 Flavobacteriales bacterium | reverse complement strand
TTTGGGCATCTTCGTATATGTAGGCGCTGAAGTCTCCGTCGGAAGTTATTTGGTCAATTATTTTATGGATATGAATTTGGTGCCTTTGATTAGAGAAAGCCCAACGATGATGAGCATCGCAAACTTTGTCGCGAAAATTTTCAATAAATCGTTGGAAGGCGCCGATGACAAAGCCTTGTTGGGAATATTCGTCATCTTTTACTGGTCAGGTGCGATGATTGGACGTTTTGTCGGTTCTTATTTAACAAAAATCATCAAGCCAGGAACCGTTTTGGGAATTTTTGCAACCTTGGCAATTGCGCTTATTGTTATTTCAATGAACACCAATGGCTATGTCGCCATGTAGAGTATTTTGGCCGTTGGCTTGTTTAATTCCATTATGTTTCCTACGATTTTCACCTTGTCACTTGATGGTTTGGGAGAATTGAAACCGAAAGCATCTGGACTACTGTGTACAGCGATTTTTGGAGGCGCCATTATTTCTCCGATTTATGGATTGTTGACAGATAACATTGGATTTAAAATGGCCTTCATTTTTATCATTTTGTGCTATGGATATATTTTGTGGTTTGGATATCGAAATTCTAAAAAAGGAGTGGTTATTTAATTATTAATTTTCAAAATGATAAAAAAGTGTTTTAAGAGATTCCCGCCTTCGCAGGAATGAAAATAGATTTCAATGAAACGTAGAAATTTTTTAAAAAATGCCTCACTCACAGGTGTTGGAATTGCAGTTGGAAGTACGCTACTAAATTGCGATGAAAAATACACAAAAAAAAGGTCTACAGAGGAGTCAGCAACCACCAATGAGGTAGGATCATTACCCATAGTCATTGCAACATGGAATGTCAAAAATGCCACTGCCAAAGCATGGGAAATTTTACAATCAGGAGGAACTCCACTCGATGCCGTGGAAGAAGGCTGTAAAGTGGAAGAGGCCGATGAAGCCGGGCAATCTGTAGGAAAAGGTGGTTTGCCTGACCGAAAAGGCCATGTGACGTTGGATGCCTGCATCATGGATAAGCATGGCAATTGTGGTGCTGTAGTAGCGCTTCAAAATGTAGTACATGCTGTTTCTGTAGCTCGAAAGGTAATGGAACATACACCACATGTCATGCTTTCAGGAATCGGTGCTGAACAATTTGCATACGAGATGGGCTTTCCGAAAGAAAACCTGTTGACCGATGCTTCAAAAACAGCTTGGGAAGCATGGAAGAAAACAAGTGAATACAAACCGATCATTAATATCGAAAATCATGATACGATTGGCATGATAGCGATCGACAAGAACGGTGATATTTCAGCTGCTTGTACAACGAGCGGTTTGGCTTATAAAATGTCAGGGCGCGTCGGTGATTCAGCGATTATCGGTTCGGGATTGTTCGTGGATAATGATATTGGCGCTTGCGTGGCCACAGGACTTGGCGAGGAAATCGTTAAAACGGTCGGTAGTTTTCTTGTGGTTGAACTAATGCGACAAGGAAAAACCCCACAAGAGTCCTGTGAAGAAGCCATCAATAGAATTGTCAATAAATCAAATAGCAAATACAGTAATTTTCAAGTGGCTTATATTGCTGTTAATAAGCAAGGTGTTTCTGGAAGTTATTCCATCCATCAATATTTTAGTATGACCAAGTTTCAGGACGGGAAGAATGAGCAGTATCAGTCAGATTATTTTAATAAGGTTTAAGACTTTATTGATTTTGAATTAACTGCAGCCGTAAATTTGAAGATTTCAAATTTCTAAAATTCCTGACTGCCGACTGAAGACTGCCGACTGCCTACTCCCTTTAAAACCATTTCAGCGTCAAATCAATCAGCTTCTGCTTAAACCCAGTATAAGGAGGCGTCAACAAATCCGTAGCTCCAATGGTATGTTGCTTTACTAAAGAACGTCTGTTTGAAAATTCTTCAAACCCAAAAAAACCATGAGACTTTCCGATGCCACTGTTATTGCTTCCACCGAAAGGCAAGTTAGGGTTTAAGAATTGCAATAGATTATGGTTGATACAGCCACCTCCTGCCCGTGTATTGTTCATAACATAATCTATGTTCTTTTTGTTTTTGCTATAAATATATAAAGCTAAAGGCTTTTCCCGCGAATTAATATAATCAACCGCCTCATTGATTTCTGAATATAACTTAACAGGGAGAATAGGTCCAAAAATTTCGTTTTGCATGATTTTGGACTCTTCAGGAACATCAAATACCAACGTCGGTTCTATATAATTTGTTTCAGGATTCGTCCTACCTCCAAGCGATACGGAGGTTTGATTTAGTTTTGCCTCTTCTAAATAAGAACTTAAACGCTCAAAATGCTTTTGGTTGACAATACGACCATAGGAAAGTGACGCTTCCGGATTGTCTGAATAAAACGTATGCAGGTGCTTTTTAAAAAGCGCTATAAATTCATCCTTTAAGCCCGCTTTCAAGAAAACATAATCGGGCGCAATACAGGTTTGGCCGGCATTGGTGAACTTCCCATAGATAATTTTTTTAACGGCTTTGTCGAGATTGGCCGAGTCGTCGATGATGGTTGGAGATTTTCCTCCCAACTCTAATGTTACGGAGGTCAAATGCTTGCTGGCAGCTTTCATTACTATTTTTCCAACAGTCGGCGACCCTGTGAAAAAGATATGATTGAATGGGAGTTTTAATAATTCTTCTGAAACCTCCACTTCGCCTTCAACCAGCGCTATTTCTTCTTCATCGAACAGATTTGTTACAATCTTTGCCATTAATTTAGAAGCATTTGGTGTCATTTCAGAAGGTTTGATGATCACGGTATTGCCTGCTGCAATGGCAGAAACCAAAGGCACAAATGTCAGGTTGATTGGAAAATTCCATGGCGAAATAATAAGGCAAACGCCTTTCGGTTCGTATTTAATATAAGAAGAAGCGCCAAGCATCGTCAAAGGCGTATCTACCTTTTGTAGTGCCATCCATGACTTAAGATTTTTTTTTGCAAACTTTATTTCGCTCAACACCGGAAAGATTTCGGTTAAATCGGTCTCCACATGCGGTTTTTTGAAATCATCAAATAGCGCTTTCCGGATCTCCTCCTTAAAAGTTACCTCTAATGCATATTTTAAAGCATCTAACTTTTTGAGACGTTGCTTGTAGGTAGTGTTACCAATAGTGTACTGGTTTGCATTTTGTCGATCGAACAGGTGTTTGAACTTATTATCCATATTATATGTTATTGGTCGTCAGCGTGTTTATTGGGCTTAAAGCCAACTTTGTGTATTTCATCGATGTTTTTTGAGTCCATTTTCATCTTAACCGTTTATCGATGTTCTATATCTAAAAAATTCTGTCATACCTCAAAAGGGTTGTTTCTTTGACATGTAATAAAAAATCAAAACCCCGATTTATCATGAAAAAAGTTTTAATCCTTATCGCTCTAATCACTTTACCAGCTTTAACTTTCGGTCAAGTTGCTTCTAACGATTCAGCAAAACAAAATGATACTATTACTGTAGAGAGCTCTTCAATTACAGTAGACTCGGAAAACCAAACAGTATTAAGTTCTGCAGCGAAAGCTGAAGTTAATGATTTAAGTTACAAAAAAAGCAATGAATTGATCAGTATTAAAGCTTATAGAAAAAGTCTTCAAATTAAAGTAAAGGAAATCAAAAGCTGTTAATCAAAAAAATATTTAAGATCCTATTAATATATAATTATTAAAGGGCGATTTTCAAAACTGAAAATCGCCCTTTTTTATGATCTACTTTATAGTTATCCTTTAAAGAGACTTGGATTCCAGCTCCTTTAATTGTTGTACTAATTCTAATGCATCAGGAACCACATCACTACAAATTACGATAAGGGATCCTTTCTTCGCATTTTTTATGGCAAAGGTCATCGCTTCAGTTTCATTCGGGATTACGGTCGTCTTTTTATTAGGATCTTTTTTCTTAATCCCTTCCTCAAGCATTTTGATAAGTTCAAGCTCTGTTCGACCTCTTAAATTTTTATCCTGTCTGATGATGATCTCATCAAACATTTCAGCCGCAATACTTCCGATCTCGTTGGTATCTTCCTCTCGTCGATCACCTACTCCAGCAATGATACCCACTTTTTGGGTCGCATCGAGATTATTTATAAAATCATGCAAGGCTCTCATTCCTGCAGGGTTATGTGCATAATCCAATAATACTTGAAAATCTTTGAATTGAAATAAGTTCAATCGGCCCGGCGTCTGGCCAGCAGATGGAATGAATGTTTCCAATGCAGCCTTTATGTCTTCAATGCTAATACCTTGCACATGAGCTGCCAACACCGCTGCCAACACATTTTGAATCATGAAGGTTGCTTTTCCACCGTATGTTAAGGGGATGTTTTCTGCTTTCATGATGCGCATTTTCCAAGCACCCCTGCAAATAGTGACAAATCCATGTTCATAAACGGCTGTAATACCATTCAATCGTTGCAATGCCTTTACTCTCGGATTATTTTCGTCCATAGAAAATAGTGCTACCTGGCTCTCCACATTACGTCTCATTTCATACACGAGATCATCATCGGCATTTAAAATGGCATATCCTGATGGCAACACCGTTTCGGGTATGACGGCTTTTACTTTTGCCAATTGTTCAACCGTATGAATGCCTTTCAACCCTAAATGATCTGCTGCAACATTGGTCACAATACCGACATCACAATGCGCAAAACCGAGGCCTGCTCTCAACAAACCTCCACGGGCACATTCTAAAACCGCAAAATTAACGGTAGGGTCTTTCAACACAAATTCTGCACTTGCAGGACCTGTGCAATCACCTTTCATTAATAGTCTGTTCTGAATATAAACACCATCGCTAGTCGTATAACCAACTCGATAACCCTTCATTTTTGCGATGTGCGCAATCAATCGGGATGTTGTTGTTTTACCGTTGGTACCCGTTATGGCGATAATTGGAATTCTACCGACATTGCCTTGATTGGGGAATAATTTGTCGATGACAGGCGCTGCCACATTTCGGGGCAAACCTGTCGTTGGAGAGAGATGCATTCTGAAACCTGGCCCTGCATTTACTTCTAAAATCGCCCCATTGGTTTCCGAAAGTGGCAGTGTAATATCTATGGTCATGATATCAATACCGCAAATATCAAGATCAATAATTTTAGAAATACGTTCTGCCATGGACACATTTGCCGGATGTACAATATCTGTAACATCTTCAGCAGTTCCTCCTGTGCTTAAATTTGCTGTGTCCTTTAAGATAAGTCGCTCATCTTTACCTAACACAGAACTCAAAGTATAGCCTTCCCCTTTTATGATATTTTTAGTGAGATCGTTAATGGTGATTTGTGTCAGTTCCTTTTCATGACCATAACCACGTCTAGGGTCTCTGTTGACGCGATCAATTAGTTGCTCCACTGTTGATTCTCCATCTCCGATAACATGCGCAGGCGTTCGTTTGGCAGCTGCAACAAGCTTATTATTGATGACCAAGAGTCTGTAATCTTCGCCAACAATATATTTCTCAATAATAACCCGTGCTGATACCTTTTGAGCTGCCTTAAAAGCTTCAAGCGCTTCTTCGTAGCTGTTGATATTAACAGTGATGCCCCTACCGTGATTTCCATCAATTGGCTTTATGACTATAGGAAAACCAACGTACTTGCACGATGCCTCCAAACTAGTATCCTTACTAATAATATCACCTCTTGGAACTTCAACTTCAGCCCGCTCCAATAAATATTTAGTATCTTCCTTATCACAAGCCAATTCCACACCAATACTACTTGTTTCGCTGGTTACGGTCGCTTGGATTCTTTTTTGATTTGCACCATACCCCAATTGGCACAGGGAATATTTATTCAGACGAATCCAAGGAATGCCACGACTTACGGCCTCTTCTACGATGGAACCTGTACTTGGCCCTAAACGTTCTGATTCACGCAGCTCGCGCATGTGCTGGATATCATCATCCATATCATAGTCTTTGGCTTCAATCAAAGCTTCACAGATCTTGACCGCGACTTCGGCTGCATAACGGCCAACACTTTCTTCAAGGTATGAAAAAACAACATTGTAAACACCTTTTTCACCATACCCACGCGTTCTTCCAAAACCAGTATCCATGCCCGCCAGCGTTTGAATTTCTAACGCAATATGCTCTATGACATGGCCCATCCAGGTGCCACCATCGACACGCATAAAAAAGCCACCTTCGCAGCCTTCCGAACATCTATGAGAATACATAGAAGGAAACATGGCCTTAAGACGATCCCCGAAACCAGGTACTTTATTCGTTGGATAGTCTTCCATTTTTTCCAGATCTAGTACCATCACTATTAATTTATGGCGCCTCACGGACCAATAATTCGGGCCTCTCATGGCGTTAATCTCACGTATCTTCATAAAAATTAAAGGGTTTTATTGAATTAGCACTGTATTCTCGTAAATATACGAGAATGATTTATAAGAGACCAATACGTTTTGCGTATTTGCGAATCTCGAAAAAACCTTCATTCTAAAAGAAGGTTTATCATTATAAAGCATGTTTTTTGTGAAAATTCTTAAAATAGGATTCCGGTATTCAAGTTGAGAATAGACGACTCATACTCAACAAAATATATGTACTAAAAAGATCCTGATCAACATTTCAACAGATCTATCGTGTACAGTCCGCTTTATTAAGTGGTGTTTCTGATGAATAGCTGACCGTATTCAAATCGTTAAACCTGTTACCTTCATCATTCAATTGTCCGTCACCCTCAACGAGTCGTTTACCCTTTAACAAAAAAGCCACTTGTCGTTCACTTTGCACACCTTCTGACATGAATGTATACATGCCAACCAGTTTGTCATCTACAAGCTTACCTCTAAAAGCACCTGTATTCTTATCTTTTCCCGAAATCGCATACATCAGCGTGCCTTCGACAGGATTTTGATTTTTGGTTATTTCAAAATTAATCAATGTACCGGCCCGTTTAAAAGTATAGCAACCAGTTTCCAGTGTAGAAACTGTAGTGGCATCATTTGATACCGTCTGCTCATCCTGTTCTAACGGTTCTTCCTTATTGGTCTTACAACTGACGGTGGCCAAGGCAAGAAATGCCATAAAAAATGGTTTGCTCAACATAGATACAAGGTTAGAGATCTTGTGATTTGAATTTTTCATAGCTTAAAATGTGTTAGTGGTTATTCATCTGCGGTATACAGAATACGTCAAGAACATCAGTTTCTGATGCAGTACTCACAAAGTTACTGATTATATGATCAGCTTAATTCATTCTTAAAGTTAAACAAAGACATTTATTGATTTATTTTAAGCGAATAAGCGTAGTTTTGCAAATTGATACTATAATCATTGAGCATGACAATTAAAGGAACATTGATTCCCATTGGTGGAAATGAAGATAAGGGGCTTGTGGCGAAACCATCCTACAAATTAGATTATATATCTGAAGGGATTTTATCTCATGTGGTGAGCGAAAGTGGCGGAACAAAAGCCAATATTCTAATCATACCGGCAGCTTCGAGTATTCCTGAAGAAGTTGGAGAAAATTACATCACCGCTTTTGAAACATTGGGCTGTACAAATCTTAAGGTCATTCATATCAAAAAAAGGAAAGACGCTGACAAACCTGAATTTTTGGAAGCCTTGCAATTGGCCGATTGTGTTATGTTTTCTGGAGGCGACCAACGCAAAATCAGCGCAAAAATTTATGGGACAAAATTCCATGAAATTTTGATGAACAGATATCAAAGTGAAGAATTCGTAATTGCGGGTACGAGCGCCGGTGCGATGGCTATGGCGAAAGAAATGATTTCTGGAGGCAGCAGTACAGAGGCCTTTATGAAGGGTGCTGTGCAAATGTCGCAAGGGTTGGAGTTGATCCCTGAACTGATCATAGACACCCATTTTATACAGCGTGGTCGTTTTGGTCGTCAGAGTGAAGCCGTTGCAAAATTCCCGGATTTATTGGGGATTGGATTGGCTGAAGATACTGGACTTATTATCAAAAACGGTAAAGAATTTGAAGTCATTGGTTCTGGAATGATCATCGTGTTTGACCCCAAAAATATCATCCATAACAATGAAAAAAAATTGAAACAAGGCACACCCATGACAATGACCAATCTTACAGTTCATATTTTGGCCAATGGTGACCGTTTTAATTTGGAGACTAGAGAAGTCAAGGTGCTTCCTATATCATCGCCCTTTGTATAGTTAATACCATTTTGAGAACTTCATAAGCGTAACGAGACGTTTATTTATAAATGAAAATTCCGTGGTCGCCATTGGAATTTTTAAAACCACGATACATCCCTTCTGTATTAAACGGCATGGCAATATTCCCTTCGGAATCTATGGCAATCAATCCGCCATCGCCACCTAGTTCAAGAATCCGTTTTTGAATGACTTCTTCGGAAGCATCCTCAACTGAAAGCCCCTTAAATTCCATCAAACAGGACACATCATAAGCTACCACGCCTCTGATGAAATATTCGCCACTTCCGGTACAACTGATGGCACAGGTTTTATTGTTGGCATATGTACCAGCACCTATCATTGGACTGTCCCCAACACGACCCCATTTTTTATTGGTCATACCTCCTGTGGATGTTGCCGCTGCCACGTTTCCGTTCTGATCACAAGCGACCGCTCCAACAGTTCCAAATTTTGAATCTTTTTTTGTAGAATGGTCCAATTGAAAATTATCCGTGTTTTTAATATCCTGCCATTGTTGGTACCGCAATTCATCATAAAAATAATCTGGGCTCAAAATCTCATGTCCATTGCTCTTGGCGAATTGCATCGCACCATCTCCAGCCAAAAAAACATGTTGACTTTTATCCATAATGTCACGAGCCAAACCTACCGGATTCTTGATGCCCGTGATCAACGAAACACCTCCTGCCTTTAGGTTGCTTCCATCCATAATGGCAGCATCCATTTCATGAGATCCTTCTGCAGTAAAAACGGAGCCTTTCCCTGCATTGAACAATGGGGAATCTTCCAAAAGCTTTACAGCAGTTTCTACCGCATCCAATGCCGTTCCGCCGTGTTCTAAAATGGTGTACCCCTCGTTTCGTGCAAGTTCCAAAGCAGCTTTGTAGCGTGCTTCCAATTCAGGCGTCATCAAACCTTTGACGAGCGTTCCAGCGCCTCCGTGAATGGCAATGGCGTATTTTTTATTGTTCATTTTTGTTTATTTCTGGTAGGAAGGCATCAAAAGTACGGATTGAAATGAATCTCATCAACGATTTAACCGTAAAGTCGCAAAGTTTTGAGTTAAGGTCTCAAGGAAAACTCTCCAGACTTTGTGTTTTTTGTGTGTTTTCTGCTTGCAGCTACGGGAAATGACTATTCGCAAATTTCAAAATAATTTTTAACAAATAACTAAATTCGCGTTAGGGATTGTAGTGGAAAGCCCACAGCCACGCCTTTTCAGCGTGGCGAGGACTTGGAGCGGAAAGCCTGACCCTTTTCGGGTAACGCCCAAAAACTTTAAAAAATTCCAAAAATCAAATTACAAAATCCAATACCTTCACTTCGGACCAAATCGTAAATCGTAATCAAAATATCTTTCGTAATTTTATAATCTTCAAAAAAAAAATTCCAATGTCAGACCAAAAACGCCTTTTTCTAGTCGATGCCTACGCCATGATTTTTCGTGGATATTATGCCTTAATCAAAAACCCGAGAGTCAATTCCAAAGGGCAGGATACCTCGGCCATATTTGGATTTATGAATTCCCTCTTGGATGTCATCAAACGCGAGCGACCGGATCATTTAGCCGTGTGTTTTGACAAAGGCGGAAGCGCTGATAGGGTTGAAATGTACGAAGACTATAAGGCCAATCGTGATGAAACACCAGAAGGCATTACCTCTGCCATTCCTCATATTTGTGATATACTCAAAGCGATGCAAATACCGATTATGGTAAAGGAAGGTTTTGAGGCTGACGATGTTATTGGCACCCTATCTAGACAGGCAGAAAAGGCGGGCTATAAAACCTATATGGTAACGCCTGATAAGGATTTTGCGCAATTAGTCACGGAAAATATTTTTATGTACCGACCGATGTTTGGCGGTGGTTATGAGACTTGGGGTATTCCTGAAGTCAAGAAAAAATTTGAAGTTGACTACCCAATGCAAGTCATTGATTTTTTGGGGATGATGGGCGATTCTTCGGACAACATTCCAGGACTTCCCGGTGTGGGCGAAAAAACCGCCAAAAAGTTCATTAAACAATACGGAAGTATGGAAAATCTTTTGGCCAACACCCACGAGCTGAAAGGTAAGATGAAAGAAAAGATAGAAGAACATAAAGAATTGGGCCTGCTTTCAAAAACCCTGGCCACCATCATGCTAGATGTTCCGGTGGAATTCCATGAAGAAGATTTCGAAATGTCGGAGCCCGATATGCCTGCTGTGGAAGCCATTTTCCAAGAATTGGAATTCAGGCAAATGCTTACCAATTTTCAGAAAACGTTTACGAAAGACGCAGAGACCAATGAAATGCCGAAAGGTACCAGTAATTCCTCCGCAAGTGCCGTACCAACCGCTGGGCCTTCTTCAGCAGGTAGCGGACAATTCTCGTTATTTGGCGGCAGTGTAGCGCCAGCCAGTTCTAAAGGGACTGCATCGGATGTGTCTCGACAGACAGCGGCTACCACATCACATTTTTATCAAAGTGTAGCGGCAGGTATGGCAACAAAGTTGTTCATCCAAAATTTAATGAAGCAAACATCCGTATGTTTTGATACAGAAACTACCGGTCTCGATCCTATCACTGCCGAATTGGTAGGGATCGCCTTTTCATGGGAAGTAGGCAAAGGGTATTACGTCCCATTTCCTGACTCACAGGACGAAGCGCAAGAGTTGATAGAACAACTCCGACCCTTTTTTGAAGCTGAACAGATCGAGAAAGTCGGTCAGAATTTAAAATATGATATCAAAGTTCTGCATAAATACCATATTGAAGTCAGGGGCAAACTTTTTGATACGATGTTGGCGCACTATCTTATAAACCCCGATATGCGACATAATATGACCATTTTGGCAGAAACCTATCTCAATTACACCCCACAGCCCATTGAGGAACTGATTGGCAAAAAAGGAAAGAATCAACTGATCATGCGCGATGTTCCGTTAGAAAAGCAAACCGAGTACGCCGTTGAGGATGCCGACGTAACGTTGCAACTAAAGGAACATTTTGCAAAGGAACTGACAGAAGCCAATACCCAAAAATTGTTTGATGATATCGAGATTCCGCTTCTGCGCGTTTTAGCGGACATGGAATTGGAAGGCATCAATTTAGACGAAGGTTTTTTAAATTCATTGTCCGAGCAATTGGACAGTGACATCAAACAATTGGAAGCCAATATATTTAAGGACGCCGGTGAAGAATTCAATATCGGCTCTCCAAAACAATTGGGAGAAATCCTTTTCGATAAGCTGAAGTTGGTTGACAAGCCCAAGAAAACCAAAACTGGGCAATACGCTACCGGCGAAGATATTTTGAGCTATTTGGCAAAAGACCATGCGATCATTCAGCATATTCTGGACTATCGTGGTTTGGCGAAATTAAAGAGTACGTATGTCGATGCCTTGCCAAATCAAGTAGAGCCATCCACGGGTCGCGTACACACCGATTATATGCAAACCGTTGCCGCCACGGGCCGTTTGAGCAGTAACAATCCGAATTTGCAGAACATTCCGATCCGCACCGAACGCGGAAGACAAGTACGAAAAGCCTTTGTGCCAAGAGACGAGAATTATACCTTATTAGCAGCCGATTATTCGCAAATAGAACTTCGCATCATAGCGGCGTTGAGTGAAGAGGACAATATGATCAATGCATTTAAAAATGGCGAAGACATTCACAGCTCCACCGCTTCAAAAGTATTCAACGTCCCGATAGAAGATGTTACACGTGAGCAACGAAGCAATGCCAAAACCGTTAATTTCGGAATCATCTATGGTGTTTCCGCCTTCGGGTTGAGCAACCAGACCGATTTATCGCGCGCCGAATCCAAAGAATTGATAGACACCTATTACGCCACCTATCCAAAACTGCGCAACTACATCAGCCAACAGGTTGATTTTGCACGCGAAAACGGGTATGTACAAACAGTATTGGGCCGTCGTCGTTATTTGAGCGATATCAATTCCCGGAATGCCGTCGTGCGTGGTGCTGCCGAACGAAATGCCGTCAACGCACCTATTCAAGGAAGTGCTGCCGATATCATCAAGATTGCGATGATCAATATCTACAACAAACTCAAGGAAGGCAATTACAAAACCAAAATGCTGCTACAAGTGCACGATGAATTGGTATTTGATGTCTATAAACCAGAATTGGAAGACATGAAAACATTGATTAAGACTGAAATGGAATCTGCCTATACCTTGTCTGTGCCTTTGGATGTGGATTTGGGCGTTGGAGTGGATTGGTTGGAGGCACATTAAGAAGGTTAGTTTTATTTTTAAGTTGGAATTTTAATTTTGAGATTTTTAACCTTGCTTATTGGAATTTGGAATTTACTTTTTTGGAATTTGAATACTTTGTGCGTTACCCAAGGGTCGGGCTTTACGTTGCAATCTTTTTTATGCCACATAAATTTAAGATTTAAACAAATCTATAAATGCATAAAAAAGGATTTTCACTTCAATCCCTAACGC